>JAHXHU010000035.1 GCA_025656375.1 Candidatus Thiodiazotropha sp. (ex Ustalcina ferruginea)
AGCTTCATCTAAGTCGACATCAGGCATGCTGCCAAGTCCCATTTCTCTGCGCTTGTTGTTGATGGAAAGGCGCAGCCGCCAATTTTTTTTCCTCTTGAGTGATACGACCAGTATGAGACCGCCGCCGTCTTCGTGTTTCCCGGGCTTTGCTCTTTCGACTTTTGTCTTGCCGAGCTTGTGAATAGGCATATCGTTGTCCTCCGTTTTGGTATCTTGTGATGATGGATACTCTTTCTTAACTGATCACCCTATTATTTCACATCAAAAACAATTTATTGTACTGTAGATGAAGAAGTTTTCCTTTGCTCTGTTTCCCTGCTATTTGAGTTTGAGCCTTTGTGAAAAAAGGGCTTAGGCGGCGCAGCGGTGTCGAATAAAGTACGAGAAAAAAATGGTGGGCCGCATGAGTGATAATTTTGGGGTAGGTGTTTTTTGTCAAATGCTAACGGACTCCCTCTCCGCCAGCTTCATTAACTATCTGAATCTACTGTAAAGTATTGATATTTCGCAGTTTTATTAAATTGCTACAAAAGAGTGCCACAAAGGCGCTACTGCGAATATGCCAATACTATTTCCCTATCTTCAACGAAGGGGTGACATCCTATATTTCAGGATCGCCATTCCTGCCGCATTGCGCCCTGTCATTGGGTGCCGTGAACTTACTAAAACACTACGCACGACAGACAGGCGTCAGGCGCTGCCAATCGCGCTACAATTGGCCGCTGAGGCACATCGGCTATTTAGTGACGTGAGGGGCGGTATGAGCGAAAAGGATGGAATGTCTAAGGCAATGTTGAAGCTGGTCATGGAGAAAAAGCATCAGTTGCAACAGGACAGGATGAAGGAGGAGCATGCACAGGAGGTGTTAGATTTACGCATAGGTCACTCTAAAGAGTTGGAACTGAGAGAGTTAAAAGCGAAGGTTGCCACTTTTGAGCAGATGCTTGTATCTGGTGTTGTATCAAGCGTTGATGATAGACAGGCTGATAAAGAACCCAAGGTTAACTCACCGAAGCTCTCCGAAGTGGTCAATACATTTCTCGACTCTTACCAAAAGGATAAGCACAAGGAAATGTATAAAAAGCACAGCTGTACAGTTCATCAACTCGCCGGTATGGATCATGAGAAAACATTGTCAGAGGGTACGATTAAAGATACATATATTGCCTCTATTCGATCGTTTCTTAAAGACGCTAACACAAATTGGCAAGATCAAGGTTTTCCGACAACTCTAACAACAGAAGGTATACAGTATCGTGGTGATAGGGAAGAAGGTGAGGGGCGTCAGCGAGAGTTTCATCCAGATGAGTTGAAGAGGTTGTTTGAAGGGACAGAGATGAGGCGTTTTGCTTCAGATGCCAAGCTTGCGCACTTCTACTGGCTACCCCACATTGGTCTATTCACAGGCGCAAGAGTGAATGAGATATGTCAACTTAACCCGCAAGCAGATATTATCCATGAGGATGGTATTTGGTGCTTTTCATTCAGTGAAGATACACCGAGCGATGAGCATGTGGATAAGAGCATCAAGACAAAAGACAATCGCGTTATACCGATACACTCTCAATTAATAGATCTTGGTATTCTCGATTATATTGAAACCCTGAAGAAGAAAGGTGACACACTTATCTTTCCCAAGTGGAAACCCGAACGGGGAAGAGCCAGTCCTAAGGCTGAAAAATGGTTTCGTCAGTTTATACGTGACATTGGATTACGAGACGAAACGCCGAAAAAGCGACTGGTCGGGATGCATGCGTTTCGTAGTAATTTGTTGAACAGGGCGCTGAATTTAGATGTTGACAATGCCAATTTTATTACAGGACATGCAAATGCGGGTAGAAGTACCACGCAGCAGGGCTATGATGGGACGCTGTCGATTGAAAACAAACAGATTGTATTGGAGCGGATCACTTTTGAGATTGATTATATTAAACGCTCCTGAGTGACGGTGTTATATTTTTTTTTGATTGAAGGACTTTGGGATCATGAGGAAAAGTTGTATTTGAAAAGTTATTCTTTATATTTCGATATTTCTACTAACCCTAGTGGCGGGGTGTGCGAGTACGAAGTTTTCGATTGTTGGTGAAAACCAGTATCAGTTGGCAAGGATAAGCAATGGTTGCGCAGCAGGTAATCCCACTGCCGTTCTTGATCAATTACGTGATGAGTCGGTTAAGTTTTGCGCAGGCAGAAAAGAGGTGCCTGTTGAAATAGCGTCAAGTACCGAGTACGGAATACCAGTTGTTCGTTGCGCTTCCGCTACGTTGACTTTTAGCTGCAAACCATAAAGGCATCGTATCATGTAAGTCATCTTGTTGTGATAGGTAGTTGCATATTCAATAGATATACAGACGAGCGCATTGGTCAGGAATTTCAAAATCCACTGATGATTTTCACAGGTGGGTATTCTTATACATCGAATATCTCTAGGACTTTGACTTTCATGGGCTGGTCAACATCAGGCCGTCTTTGGTTCATCCATACTATCGGTGATGATCTCATTCCAAATTCAAGCTATACAACCATCCCCGAGTTCATCATTAAACTCTGATCTGACGATGGCTTTATTTCAGATCTATTCTGTTTGCCAGCCTGTGTGCGTGACAGGCTCGTATCGCCTCTAGATACCGTAAAGTGCAAAGACCCATTCTCAGATCTTGAACTAATCAATATCGGCGTCAAGATAAAGAAAATATCCGCGCATTAATTATTAACCGACCGTTTAGCTTAGGAAGGCACTTCCTATAATAATGTCGATATTTTTTACACTTCAGATAATTGCACTGTATTCATCCATTCATAAGTAACTGTGAGTACAGGATTTATAATATCAGGCATGAAATATGTATATTTCCACACTGGTTGTCTGCCTTCTGCGGAGCATGAGCGCAAAGACCACATATAAACGGAAGAGTAGTAATAGGGGTAGTTGATGAATAGAAAGAACTTTGCAAGCTGTGCGGGAATATTGTTATTGGGTTTGAGCGTTACAGTTCAGGCATCACTGTTCGATCGTGGTAATGGCATGATCTATGACAGCGACCAGAACCTGACTTGGTTACAGGATGCGAATTCCGCACAGACAAGTGGCTATGTTACCCATGGCGCGATGAGTTGGCACGAGTCCATGGGCTGGGTGGATGGACTGATCTTCGGCGGCTATGAGGACTGGCGGCTGCCGACGGTCATCGATACTGGCACTCCAGGTTCTAATCCGTCATATGCCGGTTCCGATGCCGGCTTTAACGTAGACACCGCCACGAGTGAGCTGGCTTACATGTTCCACGTCAACCTGGGTAACGAGAGTTTTTACAACCCGGATGGTAACCTAAACACAGATGGTTGCACCGTGATGAGTCCCTGGTGCCTGCAGAACTCCAGCGCCGACGGGGTGGCTATCCTGAACCTCCAGTCCTACAATTATTGGTCGGGCACTGCGTCTGCGACCAATACCGACTTCGCGTGGAGCTTTGGTAACAGCAGAGGGCATCAAGGCGAGTTTCCTAAGGGTTTTTTGGATTTTGCCTGGGCTGTGCGTGATGGCGATGTCGCAGTCTCCTCGGTGCCTGTACCGTCAGCGTTGGTGTTGATGTTGTCTGGGCTGGCGGGCCTTGGGGTTGTGCGGCGCAAGCAAACGTCACTATACAAATAAAAAGGCTAACTCAATCTCTTCATGGGTTTGGGCAAGGGTGATTCCCTGCCCGAATCGTGGAGTTATTCAGAAGATCTCACAGCAAGCGCACCTTACAGTGGCGCATTGGAATGATTTTAATATGGTCAAGTGATGCTATATTTTCAAATCTGAACGACTACATCACCATCACCACGCTACCCTATTCTTCAGTGCTATCATTTTTCCACCTCGCTTAGCATCAGGCCTCCTCTGGTTCGTCCATGCCCTCTGTGATGATCTCATTGTCATCCGTGTTTGTGTCAGTCAGAGTGCCACCGAGACCGTTATCAAACCCACTTGACCTTGCGTGTGCCTCATTGCGAATCTGTTCAATCTCATCAGAGGTCATATCAACGATGGTCAATTCCGGTAAGGTTTCACTGGATGTGGTATGAATCTCACGTTGTGACACGCCGAGAGACTGTCTCAGCGCTTCACCAGTCAACTTAATGGCTGTTGCGGCAGATGTCAGGCTGCGCATTATTTGGGCGGCTTCACGGGCGTCTGATGGCGTTTGTTTTTCAATCCGCTCAAGTGTGGTGGTGATGTTGGTACGGATTCTATGTGAGAGCGCGATATCGTCTGAAATCAAGGCAGCAAGCTGGGTCTTCACTGTCTCATCGGTGAGATTGGATAAGAGGTCTTGTTTAGCTTGGTCAATCAAATCCTGTTCGATGCTGCCTTTCTTGGTGCCTTTGATGTGTCGTTTGACGGTGGAGATCGACACACCGCAGCGTTCAGCGATGGAGGTCAGGGAATGACCTGCAAGGCGGAGGGTGATGATCTCAGCTTTTTGGGTGGGGGTGGTGTGTTTATTGGGCATAACAAAACAAAATCTGAAATTCGTTTAATAGGTTTGTAAATACCACCGGAAGGGCACACTTCCCCTAATCCCAGTGAAAAAATCACTAAGGTTAGGATTGCGCTCATCTTCCGGTCACCACCGTATAGATAACTTCTACTCAATTCATTACATTTTGTATCGCCAGAGAAGCTAATTGAGTCAAGGCGCTCACTTCTCAAACTCACCGGCACTGGCTGTAACGATCCTACATAATTAAGGATCACTTCGCCTGTTGGGCTCTATAGCCGGTTCCTTCATGTCCCTGCCATCAATGTTGTAGATGGCTTGGCTACATCTGTGTTCGAACGTACGAGTAACCGATAAAACACAGAAGACTTTATCTACGTCTGAGATTATATCATTATTGAAAAGCGAAGAAAACTATTACAGTAAATACAATAGGTTAGATAGTGCAAGTACCACTTGCATTAGTTTCAGTGGTATTACCCAATCAGGATTATAAGATGCTAAGAGTTACTATGTGTCATCGTGCCAACGCGGTGTAAAGAGTCTGTCTTGTCACGCCATATTCTTTGGCAAGGGCCATCTTCGACTCACCTTTGACAAGACGCTGTTTTATCGAATCGACATCATCTGATGAAAGCTTGCGTTTTGCACCGATCTGTTTGCCCTTCAGCTTCGCCAGTGCCATCCCCTCACGGCGTCTCTCATTGATCAGTGAACGCTCAAATTCTGCAAATGCTCCCATCATCTGAAGCATGAGCTTTTGCATGGGGTCATGGTCGCCGGAAAAGGTCAGTGATTCTTTATGGAAGCGTACTGTGACGCCCTTATCGGTCATCTGTTCAACGATCTTTTGTAGGTCAGATAGGTTTCGAGCGAGACGATCAATACTATGTACATGGAGTGTGTCGCCGTCACGTACCCATGTCATACACTCTTGCAGTTGAAGGCGGTGTGCGTCTTTTGCGCTCGCTTTCTCTTCGAAAATCTTATCCAAGCTGATATCAGTGAGTTGGCAGTCAGTATTTTGTCCGTAGCTGCTTACTCTGATGTATCCAACGTTTGACATAGTGTGTTGCTCTAATTGACTAATGTGTTAAGCAACATTATAGAGCTATATAGACAGTATGTCTAATTATTAATATATAACATTTATAGACACTGCAAGTCAGTCACTTACGAGAGACATTCTGTGTGTCTATCAAGCATACTCACTTAGACAGCGATATTTTATTACCGTGTAGGATGATGCCTATAGATTTACTGATTATCATCTGGCAATCTGTTTGTTAGCGAATTACAAGTAAAAATGAGCGACAAGCTAAAATAATATCATCTACCTAGTGAGTGACTCATACTTTGAGTCAATAATGAAGTTATGCTTGTCCAATGACGTGGTACTGAATGAGTTACAGCAGATGAAATATGAACCAGTATCAGGTATTCAACCGACTGTTATTAAATGGGCGAGGGAAACCGTTGGCTTATCTGTGGCAGATGTGGCTCAAATACTAAAGCGTCCTGCTTCTGATATTGAGGATTGGGAATCAGGTCAGACTGCACCAACTTATCCACAATTGGAAAAGCTGGCATATCAGGTGTACAAGCGGCCATTAGCGATTTTCTTCCTGCCTGCGCCACCTGAAGAAGTCCTACCACAGCGTGAATTTAGAACACTTCCTGATGCAGATTTACAATCTCTCTCTCGAGATACATATTTGCATATTCGTAGAGCACATGCGTATCGGCTTGCATTGAAGGAAGTTTTCGAGAATCGAAACCCAATTGATCGGCGTATCACATCTGAAATATTTTTATCCCATTCACAAAGTGTCACTGAACAAGCAAAAAATATTCGTGTTTTTCTTGGTATTGATATAAACGACCAGATTAGATGGAAAAGTGTTGATTTTGCCTTGAAACAATGGAGAAAGGTAATTGAAGATAGTGGTGTCTTTGTATTCAAGGCTGCGTTTAAACAAAAAGATATTTCCGGTTTTTGCTTAGTAGATAAACAACTACCGATCATCTATTTGAACAACAGCACCACCAAAACAAGACAGATATTTAGTCTTTTGCATGAACTAGCTCATCTGTTATTGAGTATTAATGGATTAAGTAAATTCAATAAAGATTATATTGATCACTTACCAAAGACAAACAAGCAGATTGAGCGGTTCTGTAATTCAATATCTGCAGAAGTGCTTATTCCAGAATCTGACTTCAAAATACAAATAGCTGACCTACCATTGAATGCCGAGCACGCATCAGAGGAAGTATTCTCAAATCTTGCAAACCGCTATGGAGTCAGTAGAGAAGCTGTGTTACGTCGATTGTTAGATCAAAATAGTGTCAGTAAAGTCTTTTACGAAAGAAAAGTGAAGATATGGAACGCGCAAAAAAAGCAGTCTTCTGGTGGTGATTGGTATTTAAACCAAGGCGCATATTTAAGTAATCGTTTCATGAATGAAGTCATTGGCCGGCATTATAGACATCAGATTACACTTGAGCATGCAGCAGATTTACTTGGCATAAAACCAAAAAACTTTGCCGGTCTTGAAGAAAGGATTCTGAAAGGGGCTGGTGCATGATATATGTTTTTGATACCAGCTCAATCAGATCACTCCAACATTTTTATCCACGAATTTTCAAGAGTATATGGGATGAATTGGATACCTTAGTCCAAAATAATAGTTTGATTTCTACACGAGAAGTCTACAAAGAGCTTGAGCGCCAGGCTGTCAGTGAAGCGGTTCTGAAATGGGCGAAAGATAACAAGGCTCTGTTTACAACACCTAGTGCATCTGAACTGCAGTTTGTGTACGCCCAGCATGGGTATGAACTAATGAGGTGAAAGTCCTCTGTAGGAAGGTCACCATCCTTAGCGATTTCAAGCTATTAGAT
>JAHXHU010000178.1 GCA_025656375.1 Candidatus Thiodiazotropha sp. (ex Ustalcina ferruginea)
ACCGGTATGCGTCATTTTCGTCACTGATGAATATTCTTGTCATCGGTTCAGGCGGCCGCGAACATGCCTTGGCCTGGAAGGCTGCACAATCACCATTGGCCGGCAAAGTCTACGTTGCACCCGGCAATGCGGGCACTGCACGTGAAGCCAAACTTGAGAACGTGGATATCGGCGTTGAGTCCATTGATGAGCTGATCACCTTCGCCAAAGCGAAACAGGTAGACCTGACCATCGTCGGACCTGAAGTGCCGCTTGTAATCGGTATTGTCGATGCTTTCAATGGTGCAGGATTACACTGTTTCGGCCCTACCCAGGGAGCAGCACAACTGGAAGGTTCAAAATCCTTTACCAAGGACTTCCTCGCTCGTCACAAGATTCCATCGGGTGACTACCAGACCTTTACCGATGTGGATGCTGCACTGAACTATCTGCATCAAGTCGGTACGCCCATTGTTATCAAGGCCGACGGGTTGGCTGCAGGCAAAGGTGTCATTGTTGCTATGGATTCATCGACTGCCGAATCCGCAGTACGCGACATGCTGGCCGGTAACGCCTTTGGTGAAGCAGGCCATCGTGTGGTTATCGAAGAGTTCCTGGAAGGTGAAGAGGCCAGCTTTATTGTCATGGCTGACGGTGTGCATGTACTGCCGATGGCCACCAGTCAGGATCACAAACGGGTAGGGGATGGCGATACGGGTCTGAACACCGGTGGCATGGGTGCCTACTCACCTGCGCCTGTGGTTACAGAAGCTGTCTACCAACGCATTATGCAGGAAGTGATTCTACCGACAATCAGGGGTATGGCTGATGAGGGTCTGCCCTACACTGGATTTCTGTATGCCGGGTTGATGATCGCAACTGACGGTTCACCCAAAGTGATCGAATTTAATTGCCGATTTGGCGATCCTGAGACTCAACCGATCATGCTGCGCATGCGTTCCGATCTGGTTGCACACTGTCTGGCTGCGCTAGACGGAACACTTGACCAGGAAAACGCAGAATGGGACGCTCGTGCTTCTGTTGGTATTGTCCTGGCCGCTGGTGGATATCCCAGTCATTACGACAAGGGTATACCCATAAGCGGTCTACCGGAGCATGAAACCCAAACGGCCAAGGTGTTCCACGCCGGAACCGCCCTGGATAACGATCAGATCGTCACTGCCGGAGGCCGCGTACTCTGCGCCACCGCACTGGGCGAGACGGTCACCCAGGCGCAACAGAGCGCTTATGAACTAACCCGCTCCATCCACTGGGATGCAGTCTATTTTCGCACTGATATTGGCTACCGGGCCATTGCCAGGGAACAAACCAACTGATGCGAACCGTTGGCAGTAGATCTGCCATCTTGGCCAGCCCCCTGATATTTCGTGTGCTACTGGCACTGGCGCTGCTGATCATCAACTATCTGGCATTTTCCCCTATCGAACCCCCTATCGTCACAAATCTGAACGATAAGGCATCCCATATCCTGGCATTTCTATGTCTCGCCTTTTTGGTCGATTTTTCATGGCCGAAATCGAGATGGAATCTACCCAAGATCGCTTCTCTGATCAGTTATGGGCTGTTCATCGAAGTTGTGCAGTTTTTTCTGCCTAATCGCCTCTTCTCCCTATGGGATCTGGCAGCCGATGTATTGGGATTGCTCTGCTACCCTCTGATATTACCCTTGCTACTACAAATACCTATCTTCGAGTCTCGCTACAATAGCTCAGCGAAGGCGTCTTCAGCAGATACTAACCCAAACGTAGAATAAGCGACATTCAGAGCCCCGGAACTCCCTTCGGGCATGACTTTGCACTACTCTGCGTACTTTGCGTTATATTTTATTTACTCAGCCCCATACAATCTCACGAGACTCATGAGCAACGTCAAACATAGTGCTTTTAAATATGATTATTTAGGTTCTGACCCGAAAGCCATCCAGAGATCGGTCTCCAACCACCTTGTCTACACCATTGGCAAAGATCCCTATACCGCCACGGAACACGACTGGATGATGGCCTTCAGCCATGTGGTACGTGACCGTCTGATCGAACGTTGGATGGAAACCCAGAGAAGTTACTACAAACATGACGCTAAACGTGTCTACTACCTATCCATGGAATTCCTCATCGGACGCAGTCTGCTCAACAGCCTGCTTAACATGGACATCCATGACGCTTGTACCGAAGCCCTGCACAAACTTGGTATTGAGTTGGAGAGATTACGCAACCTTGAGCATGATGCCGCGCTTGGAAACGGTGGGCTGGGACGATTGGCAGCCTGCTTTCTTGATTCTATGGCCTCGTTAAACATACCTGGGTACGGTTATGGCATTCGATTCGAATATGGCATGTTTCGACAAAAGATCGAAGATGGTAACCAGGTTGAGTTGCCGGAAAATTGGTTAACGCACGGCAATCCCTGGGAGTTTCCCCGCCCTGAAGTCTCCTACCGAATTCGTTTCGGTGGCAGGGTAATGGAGTACCAAGACAGTACAGGACGGCGACATTTTGACTGGATAGAGGGTGATGTTGTCATCGCCCAGGCCTATGACACCCCTGTTCCCGGCTTTCACAACGACACCGTGAACAACCTTCGTCTTTGGAGCGCCAAGGCCTACGAAGACTTCGATCTAAGCCGGTTCAATCAGGGAGAATACACAGAAGCCGTTGTTGGCAAGACCCATTCGGAAAATATCTCCAAGGTACTCTATCCCAACGATAGTTCGACGATGAACAAGCTGTTGCGTCTGAAACAGCAGTACTTCTTTGTCTGCGCCTCGCTGAAGGATATTTTACGGCGTTTCTTTACCGATCACGACGAATTACACGAGTTACCGGAGAAGGTAGCCATTCAACTCAATGACACCCACCCGGCTATCGCCATCCCTGAAATGATGCGTCTGCTGATGGATAAACATCATCTGGAGTGGCAACCTGCATGGGAAATTACTACCCGCATCTTCTCCTACACCAACCATACCCTGTTGCCAGAAGCCCTGGAAACCTGGCCATTGAATATATTCGAACAGATGCTGCCTCGCCATCTGCAATTGATTCTGGAAATAAATCGCCGTTTCCTACTGATGCTTGGCCATCTCTACCCAGGCGATATGGATATCCTGCGCCGACTCTCCATCATTGATGAAAACGGTGGTCGACGCATTCGCATGGCCCATTTAGCCATCATTGGCAGCCACAAAGTCAATGGTGTCTCCGCGCTGCACAGTGAGTTGTTACGTAACTCAACCTTCAAAGATTTTAACAATTTCTATCCCGGCAAGATCATCAACATCACCAATGGTGTCACTCCGCGCCGTTGGCTCTATCAATCCAACAGGGGGCTCTCAAAGTTGATCTGCAGTGCGATTGGTCCTGATTGGATCAATGACCTGAGCATGATCAAACAGCTTGAACCGCTTGCAGAAGACAGCGCCTTTCAGGAAAAGTTTGTTGCCACAAAACTGGCCAGCAAGACTCGTATGGCCAACCTAATCAATTACTTTATGGCTAAACAGATCGATCATCACACCCTGTTTGATGTGCAGGTCAAAAGAATCCATGAGTACAAACGCCAATTACTCAACCTGTTCCGCGCCATCGCTCTCTATAATCGCCTGCTGGACAATCCACACACTCCCTGTGTACCGCGCACTTTTCTGTTTGGTGGGAAGGCCGCTCCCGGCTATACGATGGCGAAGCTGATCATTCGACTGATCAATAATGTGGCAGATGTCATCGACAATGACCCAGCCGTCAGCGATCGCATGAAAATCATCTTTATCCCCAACTACGATGTCACCACGGCATCCGATATCATTCCTGCCGCTGAACTCTCTCAGCAGATATCCACTGCCGGTATGGAGGCCTCTGGAACGGGCAACATGAAGCTCGCCCTGAATGGTGCGCTGACAATGGGAACCATGGATGGAGCAAATGTAGAGATGTTGGAAAATATCGGTGAAGACAATATATTCATATTTGGCCTGACAACAGATGATATCGACAGACTGAACCGTCAAGGTTACCAGCCAAGACAATACTACGAGTCTGATCCATCCCTGAAGCGGATCATCGACATGATCGCCAAAGGCTTCTTTTCACCTGAAGAACCTACCCGCTATCGGATGATCACCGACAACCTGCTCAACTGCGACCACTTCAAAATCCTGGCTGACTTTAAGGCCTACATGGCAGTCAGTGATCGGGCCGACACAATCTACAACAACCCAACAGAATGGAACCGTATGGCGATCCTCAACACAGCCCGCATGGGATATTTCTCCAGTGACCGCACCATCAGTGAATATGCAGAAAAGGTTTGGCATGTGAAGTCAGTGCCACGATAGTCGATGCATGGTGCCTGAACAGCTGACTAGGAGCCTGTCAATATCTGCTTGTGGCGGCGGTGGAGGTGACGATGACCATGATGATGGCCCTGGTGTAACAACGGTCTCAGGCACCCATCGGGTATTGGCATTCAATGACCTGGGTATGCACTGCGCTGACCTGGACTATTCAGCCTTCGTCATTCTTCCTCCATTCAATGTGGTTCATACCCAGGTCATTGAACGGGGGGCAACACCACGCCTGGCCTCTAACCAGCGCTTTGCCGAAAATAGCGGTACCCTCTATCGCAACAGCCTGGGGCATGGGGATGTGGCCTGTGAAGGCTGCCATGGATCGACCCATGCCATCTGGCCTAATGCACTGGCCTCGGCGAATGACAATCTGGCAGCCATTCAACTACAGGGCCATGCCGGTACCCTTAGCGAATGCAGCACCTGCCACACCAGTCTGCCGCTAACCCTCAATGGCCCCCATGGTATGCACAATGTCAACAGTCGAGGATGGAACCTGGAACATGAAGATTTTTACGAGGACAATCCCAGCGCCTGTCGGAGTTGTCATGGCTTGAACCTGGAGGGGACGGTACTCTCAATAACAGCTGCAGATCGAAACTTTCTGCAAGACGATGATGGTGATGACACCCTGTTCGTCGCCAAAGGAACAGCGGTGAGTTGCACCCTTTGTCATGAACGGCCTTAGTTAGTAAATATCCAGAAACACTAGCCTTCCGTCAGCTCATGTATTAATATTTAATACACTATTGTGAAGGATAATATCATGCCCAGAAATACATCAGTTACCCTTGGTGAACACTTCGACAAATTCATTGCTGAAAAAATACGGCAAGGCAGGTTCCAGTCCATCAGCGAGGCAGTTCGCGCAGGTCTGAGAAAACTCGAAAAGGATGAGATAAAACTTCAAGCATTAAGGTCAAAATTACAGGCCGGGGAGGATAGTGCCTTGGTCAAAGATTTTGGTGGCGAACATTTCATTGCGGCAATGCACAAGAAATACACCAAGTGACAGCGAGCTACTCAATCCGTAAGCTCGCAGAAGATGATTTGGAAAGAATCTGGTTATACACATATGATGAATGGGGTGTGGAACAGGCGGACAAATACATTCGGTTACTGATATCTCGTTTTACATGGATCACGGAAAATCCATTACTTGGCAAAAAACGTGATGATGTGAAAACTGGCTATTATTGTTTTCCGGAAGGGATACATCTGATTTTTTATGTGATTACAAAAACTGGCGTAGATGTTATCGGCATTCCCCATCAAAGCATGGATATTGCCACCCATTTAGAGAGTATGGACTGACGGTTTAAGGTCAAACATACTCATGCAACTTCCCAAAAACAATATTTGAGCAGTCCCCCGAAGCGTTCATTACATGCTGGTGTACCTCGTCAGACAGTTTGTAATGTATTGAACGTTTCTGAATGAACTCAAACTCGTACTCCATCAAGGTGATATTGATGGTGTACTAGAAGGATTCAATCAAACAGGGTATCAAACGACTGACTCTCCCCCTTCTCCTCCAATTCTTTGAAGAAGGTTTTGGTCCGTTGCTGGAGTTCAGACAGACTTGATTGGCGTATCAACTCTCTTGTTTCAAGCAATGCGCTGGGCTGCATGCTCAACTCGCGTAAACCCATACCGATCAGCAATCGGGTATAACGCGGCTCACCCGCCATTTCGCCACACATACTGACTGGAATGCCTGCTCTATTCGCTGCGTCGATGGTATGCTGAATCAGACTGAGTACTGCGGGATGCAGGGGATCAAACAGAAAATTCACCTCTTCATCCATTCGATCGACGGCCAATGTGTACTGGATCAGGTCATTGGTGCCAATCGAAAGAAAATCAAGATAGTGCGCAAAACTATCAGCGGCAAGTGCTGCTGCAGGCACTTCGATCATACCGCCAATGGGTATCTCTGTGTCGAAAGGCACACCCTTTTTAGAGAGTTCATCTTTGGTCCTGTCGATTATCTGAATTACTTGCTTCAATTCCTGGATTCCAGACAGCATCGGTATCATTAACCTGACCGGACCAGCAGCAGAGGCACGCAGAATAGCCCTGAGTTGTGGGACGAACAACTCGGGCTCCTTCAGACAAAGACGTATCGCACGTAATCCTAAAGCAGGATTGATGGCAGGCATACAACCCGACTCGGAGATGTTCCCTGTGGTCTTATCCACGCCCAGGTCGAGTGTGCGAATTGTGAGGGGTATACCGCCAAGTCCACGGACTGCTGAGAGGTAAGCTTCCAGCTGCTCCTCCTCGGTTGGCAGAGAAGGGCGGTTCATATACAGAAACTCGGTGCGAAACAGACCGACGCCATCGGCCCGGTTGTTGAGCGTGATCCCGATATCTTCAGGCAGCTCGATATTCGCATGCAGAAAGATCTGTTCACCATCGGTGGTCAATGCCGGCAGATCGACGTGGCGTCGCAGCTCCTCCTCTCTAAGACGCTTGGTTTCAATACGTTGCCGATAATGGGCCAGTATCCGGTCCGTGGGGTCCGCCAGGACCACACCCTGTGCACCATCCACTACCAGTTGTTCACCATGACGAAACAGTGATGTGGCCTGATGGATACCAACAACTGCAGGTATGCCCAAACTGCGTGCGAGAATGGCCGTGTGAGACAGAGGACCGCCGAATTCAGTAACGAATGCAGCAACTCCCAGGTTTTTCATCATGATGGTTTCAGCAGGCGTTAAATCACGTGCCACCACGACCCGGCCACTCAAATCTCCCTGCTGTTCCGGTTGACCGCCTGCGAGGACAAACTGTACATGACCGACGACAAGATC
>JAHXHU010000338.1 GCA_025656375.1 Candidatus Thiodiazotropha sp. (ex Ustalcina ferruginea)
ACTGCACTGTTCATCACTTGGAAATCAATAGTTCAGTTAAAATCCTGTGCTTCGACTCATGACGTGAGCCTGTGGCTGTGTGATAATCCCGCCAGGTATTTACAGGTTGTCGGATTTCGGATGTCCGACATATAGCTTTCTAAAGATTAACCGATGAGGATTGACCGAATGGATGAAAACCGTGCAAAAGCGCTGAGTGCCGCTCTGGGGCAGATTGAGAAACAGTTCGGCAAGGGATCTGTGATGCGTATGGGTGACACCAGTGGGATTCGTAATATCGAAGCGATCTCTACCGGTTCGCTGACCCTGGATATTGCGCTTGGTATTGGCGGATTGCCCAAAGGGCGTGTGGTGGAGATCTACGGACCGGAATCTTCAGGTAAGACCACGCTGACCCTGCAGGTGGTTGCTGAGGCACAGAAGATGGGGGGGTACCGCTGCTTTCATCGATGCTGAGCATGCCCTCGACCCGCAGTATGCGGGTAAGTTGGGTGTCAATGTGGATGAATTGCTGGTCTCACAACCGGATACCGGTGAACAGGCCCTGGAGATTACCGACATGTTGGTACGCTCCGGTGCAGTAGATGTGGTCGTCATCGACTCCGTGGCGGCCCTGACGCCCAAGGCAGAGATCGAAGGTGACATGGGTGATTCACATGTTGGTTTGCAGGCGCGTTTGATGTCTCAGGCATTGCGAAAATTGACCGCCAATATCAAGCGCACCAATTGCCTGGTGATCTTTATTAATCAGATCCGTATGAAGATCGGCGTGATGTTCGGTAGTCCGGAGACCACCACCGGTGGCAATGCGCTGAAGTTTTACGCCTCTGTACGTCTCGATATCCGCCGCATTGGCGCCATCAAGAAGGGCGATGAAGTGGTTGGTAACGATACCCGAGTCAAGGTCGTGAAGAACAAGGTGGCACCTCCCTTTAAACAGGTTCAGTTTGAGATTCTGTACGGCGAGGGCATCTCCCACGAGGGCGAAATCATCGAGCTGGGGGTGCGCAGCAGGGCATCATCGATAAATCTGGTGCCTGGTACAGTCATAATGGCGACCGTATCGGCCAGGGTAAGGAGAATGTACGTAATTTTCTTAAAGAACATCCTGAGCTTGCAGAGAGTATCGAAGCACGCATTCGTGCCGAACTACTGCCCTCGAACGAGGGTGAGGAAGCACTTGTCGAGGCGGAAGCCTGAGCGGAGGCGATTCCACGGAGGTCGAGGCGGCGGCAGTCCGTCTTTTGACCACCAGAGAGCACTCACTGCGGGAACTGCAGTATAAACTGCAGTCCCGCGGATACGATGAGCATACGATAGATTGTGTTCTGCAAGGGTTGAACAAGTCAGGCTTGCAGAGCGATGATCGTTTCGCCGCGTGCTTCATTGCCAGTCGGGTGAACAAGGGGAGTGGTCCAGTACGCATTCGCGCTGAGTTGCGCGAACGGGGTATAGACGAGACACTTATCCAAACCCATTTGGAAGAGTGTTCGGATTTGTGGCCAGAACTGTTGCAGCAAGTGCATGACGCCAAATATGGACAACACCGGGCAAAGGACAGAAAAGAGTTGGCTAAAAGGGCGCGATTTCTAGAATATCGTGGCTTTCCTGGCGAGTTGATCCGTGACCTGGTGGTCGTAGCGACGCTCACCCAATGGGTGAGTTTGGTGATTGTCCATAACCCCCGTTAAACCCATCACTTGCCAGTTACTCAAAGCGCTCAACTGCCGTTTCTAGGTTCAATGAACCCTTCCTCACTGAGCACCTGATACCACTTCTCATCCCGCTGGCCCGATCGATATCAGGGTTAAAATACAACCAATGCGGGCAATTTTTCTCCTTTCCTGTTATCTTTCACCGTTTCATTTTTTACGGTAATTTGTTCTGCAATCATGAAAACCAGCGCCGATATACGTAATGACTTCCTGGACTATTTTGCTGACCAGGGACATGAGGTGGTTGCCAGCAGTCCCCTGGTACCGCAGAACGATCCCACCTTGCTATTTACCAATGCCGGTATGGTCCAGTTCAAGGATCTCTTTTTTGGTCGGGAGAGGCGAGGTTACCGAAGGGCGACCAGTTCTCAGCGATGTGTGCGTGCGGGTGGCAAGCACAATGATCTTGAAAACGTGGGCTATACGGCTCGTCACCATACCTTCTTCGAAATGCTGGGTAACTTCAGCTTCGGTGACTATTTTAAAGACGATGCTATTAAATACGCCTGGGAGTTTCTGACCGAAACAATCGGCCTGCCAGCGGAAAAACTCTGGGTAACCGTTTATGAAGAGGATCAGGAAGCAGCAGACATCTGGCTCAAAGAGATCGGTATTGATGCTGCCCGGTTTGCCCGAATCGGTGATAAGCCCGGTGGCAAACGCTATGAGAGCGACAATTTCTGGTCGATGGGGGATACCGGACCCTGTGGCCCCTGTTCCGAAATCTTTTATGATCATGGTGAGGGTATCTGGGGAGGTCCTCCCGGTACAGCGGAAGAAGAGGGTGATCGCTACATAGAGATCTGGAACCTGGTCTTCATGCAGTACAATCGAGATGCCGATGCTGTATTGACGCCTTTGCCCAAACCCTCGGTGGATACCGGCATGGGCCTGGAACGTCTGGCTGCTGTTCTGCAAGGTGTACACAGCAACTACGAGATCGATCTGTTTGCCCATCTGATTGAAGCCACTGCAAAACTGACAGGCTGTAGCAACCTTGAAGAGAAATCTCTGAGAGTAATCGCCGATCACATTCGTTCCTGTGCCTTTCTGATCGTCGATGGTGTGTTGCCTTCCAATGAAGGTAGAGGTTATGTATTGCGTCGGATTATCCGCCGTGCCATCCGTCATGGTTATATGCTGGGAGTCACGGAAGCCTTCTTTTATAAACTGGTGAAGCAGCTCTGTAATGAGATGGGTGAGGCCTATCCGGAGCTATTGGAGCAGCAGTCTCAGGTAGAAAAGGTATTGCGTCTGGAAGAGGAGCGGTTTGCACAGACCCTTGAGCAGGGTATGAAAATCCTTGATGAAGCCATCACTGAACTGGATGGCAAGGTGATTCCCGGTGAAACTGTCTTTAAGCTCTACGATACCTATGGTTTCCCCAAAGATCTGACGGCGGATATTGCCCGTGAACGTGATCTGACTATCGATCAACCCGGCTTCGATCAGGCAATGGCTGCACAACGTAAACGCGCCCAAGCTGCAAGTCAGTTCGGCGCGTCAGATAGTGTTGACCTGGATCTGGAAGGGGAGACCCGGTTTTCCGGTTATGATCATCTTGAGGATCAAGCTGACATTGTCGCCATCCTACGGGATGGGGAATCGGTCGAATCCTTGCGCCAGGGTGAGTCGGGGATGATTTTTCTCGATCACACGCCATTCTATGCAGAGTCTGGTGGACAGGTTGGTGATATGGGTACCCTTGAAGGTAAGGGTATGTTTTTTGAGGTCGAGGATACCCGCAAACAGTCGGGTGAGCTATTTGCTCATATCGGCAGATTGGAGGAGGGCAACCTCAGCGTGGGTGAAACGGTTACAGCACAGGTAAACGACTACACCCGTCAAGCAACTGCTCTCAACCACTCCGCCACCCATCTGTTGCATGCGGCTCTGCGCCAGGTCCTGGGTGACCATGTGGCACAGAAAGGTTCCCTGGTTGATGCAGAGCGTCTGCGCTTTGACTTCTCCCATTTCGAACCCATTACCCGCGAACAGCTGCAGACCATTGAACAGATGGTCAATGAGCAGATTCGCCATAATCACTTGGTCGATACCAAACTCATGTCCCTTGAACAGGCCAAGACGTCTGGTGCCATGGCCCTGTTCGGCGAGAAGTATGCGGATCAGGTGAGGGTGCTGAGCATGGGTGACTTCTCTACTGAATTGTGTGGTGGCACCCATGTCAATGCAGTAGGTGATATCGGCCTTTGCAAGATAACCGCAGAAACCGGTATTGCAGCAGGTATTCGACGTATTGAAGCCGTTACCGGACAGCGTGCCATTGAATGGATGGAGGCCGACGAAGAGCGGGTGCAGCGCATAGCCGAGATGATCAAGTCCGGACGTGATGAGATTGAAGATAAACTGGAGCATATCCTGGAACGCAATCGTAAACTGGAAAAAGAGTTGGACCAGTTGAAAGGGAAACTGGCCAGTGCTGCGGGCACTGATTTGGCTTCCGGAGCCGTTACGGTGGGCGAGGTGAAAGTACTGGCTGCCAATCTGGATGGGGCCGATCCCAAATCCTTGAGAGAGACCATGGACCAGCTGAAAAACAAGCTTGGTCCTGCAGTTATTCTATTGGCCACAGTGGCAGGCGGCAAAGTCTCTCTGGTCGCTGGAGTAACCAAGGATCTCACCAGTCAGATGAAGGCAGGTGAATTGGTTAAGTTGGCTGCTGAACAGGTTGGAGGAAAAGGGGGGGGACGACCTGATATGGCACAGGCAGGCGGCAATAATCCTGATGCACTCCCGCAAGCGCTAGCCCTGGTAGAGCCCTGGGTCAGGGATCGATTGGGTGCATAAAAGCATATGGTTTCACTTGCGGCCGCTTTGGTGTTTAATGTGCAGCTTTTTTAACACCTCAATTCTTACAGGATTTTGAACTGACATGGCACTCATCGTGCAGAAATATGGCGGTACATCCGTCGGAACGATTGAACGTATCTTTGCCGTTGCCGAAAAGGTCAAGAGTTACCGGGATAGGGGAGACCAGGTAGTGGTGGTGGTCTCTGCAATGTCGGGTGAGACAAACCGATTGATTGGTCTGGCGGGACAGATAGACAAGTCACCTGATCCCAGAGAGATGGATGTGCTGGTCTCGACTGGGGAGCAGGTGACGATTGCCCTGTTATCCATCGCTCTGCAAAAGATTGGTTGTCCCGCTCGTTCTTATACTGGAGGACAGGTTCATATCCTGACTGACAGTGCCTACAGTAAGGCACGCATACGAGATATCGATGCTGCCAGAGTGAAGGCTGACCTGGACGCAGGACGGGTAGTTGTGGTTGCCGGTTTCCAGGGTGTTGATGAGCATGGCAGCATCACGACCCTTGGTCGAGGTGGTTCCGATACAACGGCTGTTGCGATGGCGGCAGCGCTAAAGGGTGATGAGTGTCAGATCTATACAGATGTTGATGGTGTCTACACAACTGATCCTAGAGTGGAACCCAAAGCAAGACGGCTAGAACGCATCACCTTTGAAGAGATGCTGGAGATGGCCAGTCTCGGTTCCAAGGTACTGCAGATTCGCGCAGTCGAATTTGCAGGCAAATACAATGTTCCCCTACGTGTCCTTTCCAGCTTCGAAGAGGGCGAAGGCACACTGATCACCTTTGAGGAAGATAGCATGGAACAGGCAAAGATTTCAGGTATCGCATTCAACCGCGATGAGGCGAAGCTGACGATCCTTGGCGTGCCCGATCAACCGGGCGTCGCGCATAAGATCATCGGTCCGATTTCGAGTCAGAATATCGAAGTCGATATGATTGTGCAGAATATCTCCTCCGATACGGGACGGACTGATTTCACCTTTACCGTGAACCGAGGTGATTTCAAACGCGCCAGTGATATCCTTCAGCAGACAGCCGATGAAATGGGCGCACGAGAAGTTCTGGCGGATGACAAGATAGTCAAAATATCACTGGTTGGTGTGGGGATGCGTTCTCATGCGGGGATTGCCAGTAAGATGTTTGAGGCGCTTGCCCAAGAAGGGATCAATATCCGCATGATTTCAACCTCTGAAATCAAAATTTCGGTTGTTGTAGATGAAAAATACCTCGAGTTAGGAGTTCGTGCTCTACACGAGGCTTTTGAACCGGAAAAAGAAATATAATCCTAAAAAACGGATTTCAAGCTATATACTACCTAAAATAGAGGGTTTTCAGGATTTTTTCCTCTTTTTAACACCCTTACCAGTTGCTAAAATGTGAGGACCAGTTCCGTATTTTACGGAGGCTTGGTTGGCAATGGTGTACTAAAGATTAAATCAAGGGACACCAAAAACATAAGGAACTACATGGAGACTGGAAATGTTAATACTAACTCGCCGTGTTGGCGAAACCCTGATGATTGGAGATGAGGTTACGGTTACAGTACTGGGTGTGAAGGGAAACCAAGTACGTATTGGAGTCAATGCACCGCGTGATGTTACCGTGCACCGGGAAGAAATTTACGAACGTATAAAAAGAGAGCAGCAGTCTGAAGAGTCCTCCTGACGGGAACTGGACCTGATAAGACGACGAGGGTAAACCTCAAAAACTTTGCCAGGGAGGGCAAAGTTTTTTTGTTTGTAGAAGAAGAAATCTGTACAATCTCGACTCCTTTTAGGGGCATGAGACTGTATAGAACACCATTCTGACGTCTCACTAACCTGGATTGTGGTTTAACAGCCCCCCATGGGATGGTTGACTCAATAAGATGATAAAAATTGGAGAGATGGCCGAGCGGCTGAAGGCGCTCCCCTGCTAAGGGAGTATGGGGTTAATAGCTCCATCGAGGGTTCGAATCCCTCTCTCTCCGCCATAGGCGTTCGGAATTTTGTGACAAATACACAGGATTTCGGCAAAATATTAGGATAGGGAAATAACCCAATCCTATTGAAAGTATTACAAATAATAGGAATTATTCGCAGGAAGCGATTAATAATTAAAATCTAAAATAACCTTTTTAAGGAGCTAAAAAAGGCCTAACTTTTTTGCTTTTAGCTATGTGTATTAGCTATGCCCCAGAAATGAATGAAACACACCTGCCGGATCATATTTATCCCGCAACTGTTTTAGACGCTTCCATTTACTCTTTGAATAACACTCTCGATATCGGTTCGGATTTCCTTCCCCATTAATCTCGTTAACATAATAATGCCCGTATGCAAACTGATCGATAATCGGTTGTGATTGTTTCAACCAATTCCGATTGACCTTATCATTTTCTTCACCATCCCATATTGAGTAACAGCCGACAAAGCAATCACCAACACCTGAAAAACAGGCATCTTCTCTTGGCTGTAGGTTTAGTCCCCAGGCCGTTAATACATGCGTATCCGTTGGTAATCCCCCCAAAAAATAACGGGGTTCAAAAGTAGAATTTTCCAATTATGATTACGAAAAGGAGAATCTACAATGAAGAAGTCCCG
>JAHXHU010000076.1 GCA_025656375.1 Candidatus Thiodiazotropha sp. (ex Ustalcina ferruginea)
CTAAGCCGCTACGCGACAGCGGATACCTGCCCGGGCCCTACGCCTGCCGGGGTCTACCAACCTTCGCTTCGCTCTCCAGGGTTGGTAGCGGTTGAGAGGTATTGAGGTGCAAACGATATGAGTGGAAAACCAGCCGCACGATTGGGTGACACAATAGTGTGTAGCTTGCCACAAGCGCTACCCGCTACACCTCCGCCCCCTCACGCGCCTCCACCCGGTCTCCCCATCGTTCCACCCTGTGCACCCACCGTATGGATTGGTGGAAAACCGGCGGCAAGGATGGGGGATTTTAGTATATGCATTGCTCCAGTACCCACACCCAATCCGATACTGCGTGGTGCCTTTCCCGTACCGGTCATGAATATGCCGGCAGCAAGAATGAGCGATTCAGGCACACATCCCGGATCGGTCATCATGCCGCCTTGTTGTCCTACAGTGCTGATCGGTCTATCCGGAACCACCGGCAATCCACGTTTAGGCAACCAGGCTTGTCAGAGCATGGCAGCGGGGAGGAATCCACCCGCTGGTTCAACCAGCGCAGGCGGCACCCCCCTGGCTCCCAATTCAGCAGGTCAAAGTTACAACAACTGTGGTGTTGAATCCTCACGGCAGATTATCAATCAAGCCACTGGTACAAACCCTGGTCAAGAGGCGTTATTGAATACGGCTATTGCCAATGGAAATGCCAGCCAACCTGCTATTGGCAGCCCTGGTTCCGGAGGCGCTGTCGTAACGGCTCAAAATCAGGCCTGGCACAGTGGTGGAACTACCTCTGGACAGCAAGCTTCTTTGTTAACCAACAATGGTGTTCCTTCCACGAGGTTGGCCCCAACAGCGACCGGTCTAGAAGTGGGCCAGTTCGAGACGGCACTATCTCAGGGACGTGGTGTGATCGCGAACGGCGATGTGGCCGGTTTGCCTGGCTGGGGTACTCAGACCGGTGCACATGCAGTGATGGTCACCGGATATGAATACGATGATGACGGTAATGTCACTCATGTTATCTACAATGATACGGGTATAGGCGTTTGCAATCAGCGTGCAACGGCTGCTCAATTCCAAAACTTTTTGACGACCGGTGCAAATAACGCTGTTGCGAATGGGTTTGTCCCATCAGGTGGGACTGTTACCAATAATCCTATTTGGTAGCATCAATGAACAAGAGGGTTTTTTTGCATGCCACGCTATTCTTATTATCTTTTTACTCGGTGGGTGTGTTTGCCATGTCAATGAAAGATGCGGTTCAGCAGATTGGGCAACACGCAAACATGATGCCGTTAGAGCGTGGTATCACTCTGCCGATGGTGAAGGTCGAGAATAACAGCATACTAGTACGAAGACTCATCTACTTTACGCGCCTTTCACCTGAAGAAGGAACAACAATTACACCACCACAATATATCGCCAGCTATGACTATTCCAATGGGTCTTTCATTACCCTGAAGAAATTTGAAATAGACGTACCGAATCTTCAGCCACCTCCCTGGATTCACAACAGACCTGGTTTTGAGAAGGCTGAGGATATTATTCCAGAATTTAATCGCATATGGTCTTTATATGACGTACTCATACCGGAATATGTCAAAGGAACTTCCAGGTGCAGCGATGAAATCAGGCAATTAGCCAAAGAGTATATCCACTATTTTAATCGACATGCAGAAAAGCCTTTACTTCCCTATTATGAGATGTTCAGTGGTGATTTTATTCGGTGGGTGGAAAGAGCTGCGGGATTATAGGTATCAATAATGTCAGATCAGCTATTCAGTTCGGTAGTTATGGCAACGGCTAAGAATCTCGTTTGTCCATCTCTCAATTTTTCAAACTATATAACACTGCCCATTCCCGTTGTAAGCAATTCGAAGCTGTTTATCGGGTTTTTAGTAGGTAGAGGTGAAGTGATCGATCCTGAAATTGGATATCAGATTTGGCCTCCCAGCCTGCTGGCACTTTTCGATACGGACAATGGGCAATTCTATGAATTAAGAGCCATTTCACCTAACTTATTTGCTATCAACGATTCTGCATATTTACAAAATGAGTTACATGTTTTTCAGTGTTGTGACAATGTGCTTGCTGCAATCCAATCACAGCAAGATCATCAAAGTGAATTGAAGCGATATGATGAGTATTTCAGGTCGTTAACTGAGGATGCATTGGTACCCTATTATAAAAAACTGTGTTTGGCGAAGCTAAACTGAAAGTGCCATCTATGTGAGGCCATTATGTGCGAAAATCCATCGCCTGCACGAAACAACCGCCCGGTCCCTGCTGTACCCTCAGCTGATATCCCGCACGCAGGCTTTAGATCGGCACAAACCGAGGGTGCAGGTGCATCGTCAGGCCAACCGGGTCCAACCTTGGTAGGCTGGCCCAGACAGTTGACCTGGAGTGATTTCAGTGATATTCAAAACCTGCCCCAGGGTGAGTCTGAGGATGCAAGAATCTCCATGGGTTTTCGCCCTGGCCGGTTGACCTATGTACAGGAAAACTCAGAATACAGACTGGGCGAGGTGGAATTCCGGATGGTTTTAAACGCATCTGGATCCTGGGTCGTTGCTTCGGGTAAGACCGCTGTACTGCTTGCTCATGAGCAAGGTCATTACGACATTGTTGGTCTCTGTTACAGGGACCTGGTTGCAGAGATCAGGACCTTAAGAAACAGTTCCTGACGTAGACTCATTGTTGCTGTACGCCGTGTCATGCGCGAGCACGATCAACGAGCGGAAAGTCTGACGAGACAATATGATTCACAACAGCAGACTGACCATGGACGTAATAGCACTCGTCAACAAGCCTGGGAGAGGCAAATTCAAGCCTGTCGGCAAAGCGCAACTCAATTGACAGCGCCACCCTAGGGGTGTTCAGCAGTAGTCATACTCACAATTTATTTGTGGATATTAAAGCCATTTTCGACACTTGGTAATAGCCAACTGTTGAACTATGGTATTCAGATGTATATGAGTATCACCTGTCACTCAGCACGAGTACCTTGAGGAAAGTTCACTGAGTAACAAGCTATATACATGATAGCTATTGGCTGCCGGGTCACCCTTTAGCACGATGCTATTACATAAAAAAATGGGAGCAGGGGAGCAATGATAAAAAAACGAATTATCTTTTTAGCGTTTACAGTTAGTGTTACACAATGGGCAATCGCAGCTGAAACCAACCTGGGGAGTATTGGACAAACGCAGCTGCAACAGGACACAGGAGACGCTGTACAACGGACCTGCATCGGTTTTGTTGAGTCGGGTGCACTGCCCGGCACTATCCCTCTTTTTGATACATGCAGCGCCATAGTACTGACAGCGAATGAATTACTGGGTCTCGGTTCCTCTGACAGTAGCCTTGGTTTGAGTGCTGATCAGCTTGCCGCCGCACTCCAGCAGATTGCTACGGAAGAATATGCAGCCACTGAATCTATCGCCAATGAGATCGCAGCAAATAGAATGGACTCGGTTATTTCACGTCTTCACTCTTTAAGAGGCGGAGCACGTGGTTTTGCAATATCAGGCATTGGAAATCTCGGAACCGAGTCACTGATAGCGGATAAGTATGGGAGTAGAGCAAACGAAAGTCGAGGCACCGGTGCAGGTGATGAACTCCTGGATAGTGCCCTGAGTGGATTTGCAACCATCAATTTCGGAACTGGCGACAGGGATAGTACCGACAGTTCGGATGCCTTTGATTTCAGTAATTCTCGTCTCACTTTAGGCGTCGACTATCGACTCGATTCCAACCTGGTAATCGGTGGCGCTGTTAACTATAGCCGTATCGATACGGACTTTGATAAGCGTTCGACTGTTACCGGTGGAAATGTTGATACTGATGGTTGGGGCGGTGTGTTGTATGGGACCTATTATCGTGATCAATACTACATCGATGGTCTGATCGGATATGCTGTCTCAGATTATGATATCAAAAGAGAGATATCCATTCCCTCCAATACGGGTACGCCGGCAATCAGTAATACGGCCAAGGCGAGTCCTGAAAGCAGCGATTACACATTGAGCGTTGGGGGAGGGTATGCATTAGGACAAGGCCCAGTTTCATTTGGACCCTACTTTCGAGCGAGTTATATGCGGGTAGATATTGACGGCTACCAGGAGCAGGGCGCAGAGACCTCAGGATTGAATCTTAGCGTGACTGACCAGGAGTGGACCTCATTCACCTCTGTATTGGGTGTGGAATATGCCTATACCATAAGCCAGCAACAGTCGGTCATCATCCCTCAGGTAAGGCTGGGCTGGGTGCATCAGTTTGAAAATGATAGCAGCGAAATTACGGCTACCTATGTCAATGATCCACGTAATAATAGACTTAGCGTGTTAACTGATGATCCGGATAGAAACTACTTCGAGCTGACACTGGGTATCTCATCTGTGATTCAGGATGGTATCCAATTGTTTGCTAATTACGATACATTGCTGGGATTGGATAACCTGAGTGACCATCAGCTTACCCTGGGTGGTCGTTGGGAGTATTGATAGAATATGAAATAACTGGTTGTGGCGACATCTGCCCATTTATGACCTAATCTTTTTTAATGCTATGCAATCAGTCATTTAATTTGATTGTAGACTGATAGATGCCTGGATTTGAGTCGGGGATCTCTACAGCGTTAGTGACTTTACGGTAGAAATCGGTATTGCCTGCCATACCGACAATTGCGTAACCATAACCTCTGAGCTGCATATCCAATAAACAAGCCATGGTTAAAGAGCGGCCTATGCCCAATCCACGGGAATTATCGACCACGCCAAGTGGTCCAAAATAGCCCAATGCTGTGGCATCATAACAGGCTATCCCAAGCAATAATGAATCACGTTGAGCTATAAAACAGGAGCAGGGAGAATTGTTAAGAGCGCGTTGGATTTCTCCAATCCACATTGAGGGAAACTGCTGTTCTTCCGCCCAGGATAGAATGAGTAACTGATCAGGGCCGATGGGTTTGCGAATGACAACGCCCTTTTTTGCCTGCTGATCAACAAAAGCATAATTGAACTCCAAATCATAGAGCTTGATGAGCATGTCATTATTTGTCATCGTAGCCTGCCCATTATCACTTATCACAGCGTGTTCGGAATAGAGACATTGACTGAACAGAATAGACCTAAATCTGAAACAATTGAAGCTGAGATTCGTATTGGCAGTAGAAGCATACATTTCTCCGCTCAGATTACCCATCAGCCTGTACAACCCTATGAAATGCTTTCGCTGTTTCAAAATATCACCGACAAAGTAATTGAAATCGGAATAGATGAGGTGGTGGCAAAAGGTAAACAGATATCCTGTCGTAGTGGGTGTGGTGCCTGTTGTTCACAACTGGTTCCTGTTAGCAGGGCGGAAGCATTTGCACTAATCGGCCTCGTTGATGCGATGCCTTCGACTAAGCAGGCTGAAGTCAGAGCACGTTTTTCGCAGAGCATGGAAAGGTTGCATGATGTCGGATTACTCGATGAACTGGATCGAGCCATTATCGATGGTGATAAAGACAAGCTCAGGGCAGTAGGTCTCGCCTATTTCAATCTGAACCTGCCTTGCCCATTCCTGGAAAACCAATCCTGTTCGATCCATCCGGACCGCCCGCTGAGTTGTCGTGAGTTTCTGGTAGTCTCCGATCCGGCTTTTTGTGCAAAGCCGGATCCTGAGACGGTAGAGAGTGTAGTACTGCCGAAACATGTATCAGCGGTTCTTTATGCCATGTGCGACCCAAAAAATCATACTGGCAAAGGATTTTTACCCCTTATCCAAATTCTGACAAATGCAACATCGTTACAAAACGATCAATCACCACCAGAACCTGCTATCGATTTACTGAATCGTTTCCTCAAAAAGCTCGCCGGTTAGAATTCCATGCGCAATCCGGCACTGAGGGTATGGGCACTCCAGTCGCTATGGGCGAGAATAGTGCCAAAGTCGATAAAGCCCACCACACCGTTCTGGAACTGTGCCGAAGTACCGAATCGCAATCGCAGATAATCCCGGTCGGGATTGTCTGTCTCGATCTGAATGGCATGACCGGCAGGATCGCTGACAAAGTGGGCAGTGATGACCTGTGAATCATCCTTGAACTCATGCAGCCAATCGAGTCTGGCATAGGGGATCAGTACACCCCAGTCCGCACTGTGTGTGTAGGAGACCTTGCCACCTAAGTTGAGGGTCAGCCAGCGTTGATCGGTTCCGCAGATACGGGTGGCCCATCCACCACCAGGGGCAGTGGGATCGGAGATCTCTTCCGTAAAGCCATCCACATCCGATTTGACATACTCCAGATCGGCACGTGGCCCAAAGGTCCAGACACCCTGGTTGAAGTCATAGCCGGAACCGATGAACAGGCTGGCCATGTCACCGTCATAATCGGCTTTTAGCGCCTGATTGACACCCGGCATGCCAGCGAGTTGATAGACGATATGGCGCTTTTGATCAAAATCGTTTGATCCGTAGGTGGCGGAGAAATCCACAAAGAAGTTCTGTTCACTGTAGTAGGTGCCGTACAGGCTCAGACTGATGCCTTGGGTATCCAGGTCACCCCCATTATTCTCCAACTCTGCATTGGTATCGATATAGCCAACAGCACCACCCAGGATGAACTGATTGGTGATCCTGTAGTCGGCACCGATGGTGATGCCATAGGTATCAAAATCGAGACCGGACTCCAAATCTGTCTCATCTTTACTGCCGGTAGCGATATCACCGGTAATAAACACCCCAAGCCTCGAAGCCATTAAAGGATTGTCAGCACTCGCGCCACCACCGTGACGGCTGCCATCCTTATAGGTTTGCACCAGCATCTCTATGGGCAGATTCTGATCATCGATCTGCAGGTCAAGCCCCCTAAATGAGAAACCTCTGGCGCCTGCACGCAGGGCCGTGATGCGAGATCCAATATTCCTTGTCTGAGTCTCTCCGCCTTGGCGGGTAGTATTATTAGCTTTGGTAGCCGGTTCGGGGGTTATTTGAAACAGAGCGGTACGGGTGCTGGAGTCACCATCAATCGCAGCCCCCACAACGGCGTTACAATCTTCCTGCATACGCGCACTGATTCGTCCACTCGGACAGGCCTCGCCAATGACCTCACTGGTAGAGATGACATTGGGGTTATCGCCAGTGTAGGG
>JAHXHU010000009.1 GCA_025656375.1 Candidatus Thiodiazotropha sp. (ex Ustalcina ferruginea)
GGGGGCAAGCGTAGCCGGTGACAACAGGGTCCAGTATGCAGCTGTTGGCAATCTTCCATCAACTGTATGATCGACATGGGCCGCAACACTGGTGGCCGGCCGAGACACCTTTTGAAGTCATGGTCGGTGCCGTGCTGACTCAAAATACCGCCTGGTGCAATGTCGAAAAAGCGATTGCTAATCTCAAGGCTGCGGGTAGATTGGAGCTTGAATCGATACTGGCGATGCCTATCGAAGCGCTGGCACAGGCTATTCGTCCTGCCGGTTATTTCAACATAAAGGCAAAACGTTTACAGCATCTCTGTCAGTTTCTGCAACAGCATCCTGAGCTTGATCAGCTGGATAGTGATCAATTGCGCCGTCAACTGCTGTCGGTTCACGGGATTGGACCGGAGACAGCAGATGACATTATGTTGTATGCATTCAATCGTCCGGTGTTTGTGATTGATGCCTATACAAGACGTCTGTTCAGCAGGTTGGGATTAGTTGAAGCGGATATCGGGTATGAGTCGATGAGAGAGGAATTCGAGCGGGTACTGGATGCAGATCCCCGTCTTTTTAACGAATATCATGCATTGATCGTCATCCATGCAAAAGAGATCTGCAGACCCCGCCCCATGTGTGGCGCCTGTCCGCTTGTCCAGATGTGCAGCTACGCTGTAACCACCTGATTTCGACCATTCTCCTTAGCTTGATAGAGTGCAGCATCGGCTCGTTTAAATAGACTTTCCTGCGTGTCATGCTGGTCCATGGTAGTGACTCCCACACTCAAGGTGATGCGGACATCTTTTAAAGATTTTATGCATAAATTTTCGATATTCTTGCAGATACGTTTCGCTAGTAGATGGGCTCCTGCCATATTCGTGTCATTGAGAACGACTGCAAACTCTTCACCACCATACCGGTAGAATGCATCACTGCTGCGAATGGTCTGTTCCACTGTTGAGGCCGCTTCCTTCAGTACCATATCGCCTACTACATGGCCATATTGGTCATTGATCCGTTTAAAGAAATCGATATCCAAAACGAGGAGTGACAGGTCAGTCTGTTTACGTCTGTTAAACTCGACCTCTCGACCGAAATTGGCGTCAAAGGCAGTGCGATTTTTCGCACCTGTCAACGAATCGATGAAAGCACTTTGAATAGCAGTTCTGTAGAGTAGAGCGTTACGCAGTGGATAGAACAGTGTTGCCAACAAGCTTTCGATCTGACTAATCTCCACCTTAGCATAGCGTCTGCCACGGCTGATCGTGATCTGGCCAAGCTCGGTATCCAATACTTTCAGATCATATTGGAGCTTGTTTCTACCCGCTCTCTTTCCAAATTTAATGTCGATTGCTTTGTCTATTGAGCAATAGCTGAGTGTCTCGTATTGAAAATGAGACGCTATCACCTGAGCAAACAGCTCTATCAATGCATCCACTTCAAGGGTGGTCTGCAGTTTTCCACTCAGTTCCATGATCAGTTCCAGCGTACCGCTATCATTGACAGTGGTTGCTGTATAACTGGGTATCAGCCTGGATACAGGGTTGGAAGGGTCCTGAGTGATGCTGTGGATTCCGGTCATGGTTCTGGCTCACTTAATCTGAATCTTATCTAGCAATATGCTAAATGTGTGCCAAAATTATAAAAGCAAACAATAACAAAGAGTTAGTATGTCTACGATTGACCTGCGCCAAAAATACGGCGCAATTGAAGGCTTCTATTTCCTTTTGTTGGCCATATAAGATGACAAAAATATGTCGCCAATGGATTTGTTGACTGAACCTATTCTGAAAGAGATACCTCTATTGATACACGGTTGTTAAACGCTAAATGAGAACAACGACATGCTGAAGCTCACCACACTATTAATATTTCTGGCGTTTGGCACATCATCCTTACTGGCAGCAGAGGTTGAGAGTGGACTCACTCATGGTTTGGTCAATCCAGGATTCCATGAAAAACCCGAATGGTTTAAAAACTCCTTCCTAGATCTCCAGGAAGATCTGCAGGAGGCAGTGGAGGAGGATAAGCGGATCATTCTCTTTTTTCACCAGGATGGCTGTCCCTATTGTGCCAAGCTATTGAATGAGAACTTTGCCATCAAGGCGGTTGTTGAGAAAACCCGGCAAAACTTTCAGGTTATAGCGATCAATATTTGGGGAGATCGTGAAATCAGCGGACTGTCGGGTGAACGTATGACAGAAAAGAGTTTTGCTGCAGCCTTGAAGGTCATGTACACACCGACACACTGCTGTTTCTTGATGAACAGGGCCGTAGTGTACTGCGAGCCAATGGTTACTATGCACCCCACCGATTCATGGCGGCACTCGACTATGTTGCTGGAAAGGAGGAGCAGATACAAACATTCCGTGACTATCTGGCCAAGGTACAGCCTGTTGCTGCTAGCGGTAAATTGCATCGGGAACCTGGCTATCTGCAACCACCTTTGAATCTGCACCGTACAGCACAGCAAGGACAGAAACCTCTACTGGTTTTGATGGAGATGAAGCAGTGTCCTCCTTGTGATGAGTTGCATCAGGAGATTCTAAGTAACCCAGACCTGCAGAAGACTTTGCAAGGATTTGATGTGGCACTGGTCGATATCTGGTCTGCTGAAGAGATGATCAGTCCAGATGGCGAACGAATCAAGGCCACTGATTGGGCTGAAACACTGGGTATTCACTATGCGCCCAGTATGTTGTTCTTTGACTCAAAGGGAAGGGAGGTGTTCCGCTCTGAAGCCTATTTGAGGACCTTCCACACCCAAGCCGCCATGGAGTATGTGCTTTCCGGAAGCTGCCGGGATCAACCAAATTTCCAACGATTTGTACAGATCAAAGCTGACCAGATGCGTGACAACGGTGAGGCGGTTGATTTAATGAAATAACAGCCAATATGCGCGGTAGCATATAGATGCATAATTGGGGTTCACTCGGGGGGGATTCTAGGGTAGTATTGCGCGTTCAAATTTTCGGGTCGTTAGCTCAGTTGGTAGAGCATCTGACTTTTAATCAGGTGGTCGCAGGTTCGATCCCTGCACGACCCACCAATAAAAACAAAGGGTTACGCCCTGCTAACCCCTCGAACACATCACATTGCCGTCGACATTTGCGGAAAATCGCGCAATTCTTCCATTAAAACCGCTATTTTTAACGCCCCCTCTTCAACGGTCTTCCATCTGCAGAAGACGTTTTGATGATTACGGCCTCCTACTACCGACCCCACACCCCTGCTTGAAAGTACGATAGAAAAATAATCACAATCCAGGTTCAATTGCTCCTCAAGTTCACGCAGGGCGCTAATTAATATACAAAGGTGAATAAGTCACAGCCGAAGTCGAACCGGGTAAATAGATGCTTTGGGGTGGGAAAACGTGTGGAAACCCAATTATCTAATAAGAATTACACTATTCGCATGCCTCTATTCAAGATGGTGGCTCTATCAAAGTGTAAGAATGTGTGCTAGAAATAGTGAGATAATCCTTGTTTTTTATTAAGATAGAGAGATAGTTTAAGGAAATGTCTCAGAAAAGCTGGTGAAAGAGAGCAAGCTGAAGAAAAAAGAACTCGTGGTCAGAGTGGAAAAACTGATTAATCAGTTTACCGATCTGAACAGCCGACTCAATCGAGTTTCCTACGATAAAGTCAAACAAGGCATTCAACTGGATCAGTTGAGCGAGGATAGTGCGACCCTGCAGCAGCAGTTAGGCGGCATAGAGGCGCAGATCGATCAACTGGCTTCGACAAATTCAGGTTTGAGCGGGCAGTGTCGGACACTGCAAGAGCAAATTTCCGGTCTTGCTCCCAGCGACGATTCGGCATCCGATCAGCAACAATCCCAAGAGGCGCTCAACCAACTGACCTTGCAGTTCCAGACGTTACAGGAACAGCTGCAAGCGACCAGACAAAGTTTAGAGCATGATCGCCAATCGGCCGATCATATTGCCAATAAGTCGGACGACCTCAGGCGCGACACTGATGAACTGTTAGCCCATATTCGTCGACTGGAAGAGAGTGGTAGTGAGCTCTCGGTCAGTGATTCCCATCATGAGTCGCAGATTCATGGATTACAGAGCGATATTGCCGAGCTATCTCGAAAGTTAGAGCAGACTCTCAGCGAGAGTGAGACGCTAACTAGCGACACATCCCAATCGCTACAGGAGACCACAGAACCTCTGCGCAATAAGCTGGAGCGGCTTAGTCATGATATCCGAGAATAGCGGTCAGGGCAAGGATGCTGAACGACGTCTCACTGAGCTCGCCAATCGTATCGGAGAAACGGGCGCCAGAATTGACCATCAGCAACAGGATAGAGAGCGGTTCGATGAAAGCCTGGAGCATCGGCTTTCCACCTTAGAAGCTGTTATCGGCAAATTCAAGTCTGGTGTTGAAGTTGACAAGGGTCAACCTGAGGCATTGGATGAGAGACTCAAACAAGTTGGGTATGAAACAGATCGTGTTATACAAGAGGTCGTTTGCACTACAGGAGAACTATCGTCTGCTAGGCGATCGAGATAATGACATTGCTGCACGCATGGATGCTATTGATGGTGCAATGCAGACTCAATCTGAGTTGAGTCAATCCACTCAGGACATAGTCAACAAGATTTCTGATGATCTGGCTAGTGAAAGACAAGGCATTGATGAACACCTCACGGCTGTTGATCAACGTTTATCCGACTACATGTGAGCGTGAATCCGAACAACCTGATCCCATTGCATTGATATCTCAGGAGGTTGAAGGGGAGAGGCAACGATTCAATGCGACAATAGACAACCTAAAAGCGGATATTGATCAAAGATAAAGTCGCTCGATACGGATGAACATGAGGTTTCTGATCGTATTAACCTCCTTGCTGACAGCGTCGATCAGCAGACCGGTCAAAGAGAGGATATTCAGCAAGTACTGACATCCACAAGAGATGAAATCAGTCGTACCATTGCCGAACTCAACGTTCGTCTGACGGGTGCAGAAAGCCTCCTCACACAACAGAGAAACTCTACCCAGGAACAGATACAACAGTTGATGAAGCTGTCCGAAGAGGTAGGTGAGCAACACAGGAACGGTGAGGTATTCAAGCATCTGACAGCAGCCTTGCAGGAAGATGCAGGTGGCTTAAAGGAGGGTAGTAGCAAGCTTCATCAACGTCTGGATGAGGTGGAGCGGATCCTCAAGGATGAAAATCAGAGTAAGGATCAGGTTTTTCAACAATTAGCGGCAGTGGAACAAGTACAGACCACACTACGTGAACAGAGTGACCTGGGGATAGACTCCCTGGAAGAACGGCTGAAAACACTGTCGGCGCAACTGGTGGAACAATCCGGGTTGAGCGATGGGCTATCGACACGACTGGATGATCTTGCATCCTCATTAGAAGAGCAATTTCGTAATCTGGACTCAAAACACCAACGGTTGGTAGAGAGTGATTCAGATTACTTAGAACGGTTGACGCTTCAAGAGAGCAATAACCACTCCATCACTGAGGCCCTGTCTGAGCTTCAGACAGGCCATCAGGGACTACTTGGAAAGAGTGAACAACAGACAACTTTTCTGGAGGCAATGACTGCCGAATACAGCAAGCGGCAGCAAGCGTCTGAAGCAATGACTCAACAACTTGGACAGATGGGTAATCAGCTTGAATCTGTACAATCTACCGGGTCGCATCACGCAAAGGCTATTGCCGGTTTATCTGTTCTACTTCTGTTGCTCGGTCTAGTTGGATATTGGTTTATATCTGATGGGATCGATGATGTTGAGCGTGAAGTCTCTCTTGAACTGGAACGTCATAGTGAAAACTATATGACACGAGATGAGATAGAACTCCTGCCAATGACAAGGTCCAGCACCATATCTGAGCATCAGTTAACAGATGGGTTCGATGCAGAGGCCATCGCAGCGATAATAAAGAAACAGGATGGATTCGAACAACAATTGGTTGAGATTGAGGAGCAGTTCGCTGCATCGTTTAATAAAGTTGGGAATAGATCAACATCCTCAGCCCAGGATCGGATGATGCAGGAGCAGATGCAACCGGCAGGATCGGATGAGTCTGCAGAACAAGGAAGTGCAAGCAATCAATTGATTGAAGACCGATTCGAAAGCATGGAGTCAACATTAAACGCCCTCAGGGGTGAATTGGAACAGCGTATCGAAGCCTTGAGCATCAGCATCAGGGGGATACCTATCTCAGCCATCAGAATGAGATGGCTGGCAATATTGATACAATGGCTGCCTCACTGGCTAACCTGAAGGGGCAGTATCAACAGATAAAAAAACGACCGAAGTCTGAGCAAGGCTGGCAGGCATTGAGAGGTAGTGGTGGCTATACCATCCAACTGTTAGGTGTTTCAAATAAACAATCGATTGCCTCCTTTGCGAACAAGCACAACTTGGATGGCGAGCTTGCCTACATTGAGACAGAGAAGGATTGGTACATACTGATGTATGGTCTCTATGGTGCTTTCAGTGAAGCCACTACAGCGCTGGAATCCCTGTCTGAAGAACTGAACCGTAACCAGCCCTGGATTCGGTCAGTACCTGCAGAAGGCATTCTCACACCCTTTAACTAACCTACTCAATAGTCTTCTCACCAAACAGTGGAAACCCATCCCTCAGTATCTGCTCTTTGACATCTTTTGTAAGGAACAATGCGGGTACTTTTAAATCAATCTGTTTACAGTGACGAGCCATTACCTTCATGGCCTCTTGCCGTGGCCGTGTAAAAAAGTCACCTGTTTCATCGGTTATCAACCATTTATCCATCTGTCGACGAATATGCAAACGTGGCTCTTTTGTGGAGATCTCGGTGCTGCTGATCGTCAGACTCCACTGATGACAGAGTCGCTGTAAAACCCGAGGTATCTCTTTGTCATACAGACGTTTAACAGGATTAAGTTGTTTGAAATAGTGAGATTCCTGTACTTCACCTCGCGTCCACGCAATGCCATCGAAGTCTTGATGAGCGGTGTGTAGAAGTATGAGTTTCAGCGCCAATCCAACCCACTCCTTGCGAAAGGGGGGGTAATCTCCCCATTAATAATGGGACTCAAAAGTAGTCACTGTTAAGCTGTCTGAGCCAGCTTCTGTATCGGGGTGATTCCACCTAAT
>JAHXHU010000409.1 GCA_025656375.1 Candidatus Thiodiazotropha sp. (ex Ustalcina ferruginea)
AGCCGCTACGCGACAGCGGATACCTGCCCGGGCCCTACGCCTGCCGGGGTCTACCAACCTTCGCTTCGCTCTCCAGGGTTGGTAGCGATTGAAGGTAACCTTGATTTTCGTAATGCCAAGACATTGGTCATGTTCTGTAATGGAATCTGGTGCCCGCAATCATCCACTAATATCAAGACCCTGATTAAGCTGGGATATCCATCTTATAAGCTGAAATGGTATCGCGGTGGTATGCAGGACTGGGTCAGCCTGGGACTTACCACAGTAAACAACTGATTGCATTTAGCAAAAAAGAAATAAAAGGGTTGCCAATGGCAACCCTTTTTTTATGCGCAGAAAAAAGGTTACCTGAAACAGGTAACCTTTCATTTATGGTCCGGGCGGGGTGATTCGAACACCCGACCCCTACAACCCCATTGTAGTGCGCTACCAGACTGCGCTACGCCCGGAACGATCGGCAATACTAGGCAGTAAATGGGCCTATGTCAATGAGTGGAAGGCTTTAATCTAGATTCCGCAGTTGACCGCTGATATCTAACGTAAGGTAATGATATGTTGAATCAAATAATGCGTTTTTTCCATCACCCATTGGGTGAGCTGTGGAGCACTACATATATTTGTGAAAAATCCAAGTTCAACTGCGGATTCTAGGTTTATCTTTCCTGATTACCCATCACGGCTGAATAAGGTCGCGCATATGCGATCTGTAGCAGTTAACTAAGTGCCATTAGTATTTGCAACCTATAGATAGTGTGGGACTGATTGTTTTGATCCCCTATTCTCAGCTCAGAGGTTCGATGGCTGAGTAGGGTGGGTAATCAGATTATCTTTTGAGGATTTGTAGAACTTCTTCGAGTTCGCTGCGAAGCTGCTTTACGATCTGCTGACTCTGCTGCAGATCTTCCTTGGCAGTATCTCCAGAAAGCTGCTGACGAGCACCACCGATGGTAAATCCCTGCTCATAGAGGAGACTTCGGATTTGCCTGATCATGAGTACGTCGTGTCGCTGGTAGTAACGCCTGTTACCGCGTCGCTTGACCGGTTTCAGCTGCGGGAATTCCTGTTCCCAATAACGCAAGACATGCGGTTTGAGCTGACAAAGATCACTGACCTCGCCAATCGTAAAATACCTTTTACCCGGTATTGCGGGCAGATCTAGATTACTGCTGCTCGGATCCAGCATAGGCTTCCACTCGTGCCTTTAGTTTTTGACCTGGTCTGAATGTAACCACACGGCGTGCGGAAATGGGTATTTCCTTGCCAGTCTTGGGGTTACGCCCAGGCCGTTGTTTCTTCTCACGCAGATCAAAATTTCCAAAACCGGAAAGTTTCACCTGTCCACCTCGCTCCAGGGATTGGCGGATTTCTTCGAAGAACATCTCCACCATCTCTTTGGCCTCACGTTTGTTCAGACCAAGCTCATCAAAAAGCCTGGCGGCCATATCTGCTTTCGTCAGTGCCATCTCCTGTCCTATCCTAATCTCTCAGTTTTGCATCAAATTCTTCGGCCAAACGGCGTAACACCGTAGCGACCACTTCTTCGACTTCTTTATCGGTAAGGGTGTGTGATTTTTCCTGTAAAATCAATCCCAATGCGAGACTTTTTCGTCCCGAATCTATGTTTTCCCCAGTATAGACATCAAATAACAGGATGTCTGTAATAATTTTGCCGGATTCGTCACGAATAAGATTCCTAACTGACTCAAAAGTAACTGATTCGTTGACAACAATGGCAATATCTCGGCGGATAGAGGGATATTTTGAGAGGCTCTCGAATACCGGCAATCTCCCCTGATTTACATCTGCTAGTTTGATCTCAAATAGAAACGTTGAGCCGTTAAGATCAAGTTTTTTCTCAAGTTCAGGATGTAACATACCGATAATACCAGAGTTTTTACCATTTATTACTATAGCAGCAGCCTGGCCAGGATGCAGTGCAGCATGCTCAGTGGGAACAAAACTGACACCCTCTTGAATACCGGTCAATGTGAGTAGTGCCTCCACATCGGCCTTGATGTCATAAAAATCGGCACGCGGGCTATCACTGCCCCACTGTTCTGACAGACGTTCACCCGATAGCAATCCAGCCAGTATGCCCTCTTGGTTGATCTCATCACCCTGCTTTGAGAAACAGAGACCCGATTCAAAAATGCGTACCCTGGGCTGTTGTCTTGACTGGTTATAGCGTGCGGTCTGTAACAGTCCAGGCCAGATGGAGGTACGCATGATCGACATATCTGCCGAAATTGGATTAGCCAGACAGATTCCGGTTTTGTCCGGGTCAATCATGGCTTCGATCTCTGGACTCACAAAGCTATAGGTAATCACCTCTTGGTAATCGCGACCAACCAATAGCAGTTTTGCCCGATTAATATCAAAATCGACTTCACGTCGATCCCTCATCACCATCGCAGAGTGTCCTCGATGGGTAGGAATCTTCGAATAGCCATAGATACGACCAATCTCTTCGATCAGATCCTCCTCGATGGATATGTCGAAGCGACAGCTAGGCGCCCTGACCTGCCAACCCTGTTCACTCTTGCATGTCTCCATCTCCAAGCGAGTGAGGATATCGCTGACATCAGCTGGCTCGATCTCGACTCCCAGCACTTTATTGGCCCGCTCACTCCGCAGGGTAATGAGTGGACGCTGTTCGATCCTCTCTTCATTACAGACCTCAACCACCGGACCAGGCTCACCCCCTGCAATCTCCAGTAAAAGTGCTGTAGCCCGTTCGATCGCTTTTGCCTGAAGCTGAGGATCGACACCACGCTCAAAACGCTGGGAGGAGTCTGTGTGAAGACCATAGCCTCGCGCCTTACCACTGATCGCAGCAGGCGTAAAAAATGCGCTTTCCAGAAGAATATTCCGGGTCGTTTCACTGACCGCAGATGCCTCTCCTCCCATAATGCCTGCCAGAGCAAGAGGACACTTTGCATCGGCGATAACCAGCGTCTCTTGATCCAGTTCAATTTCCTGACCACCGATCAGAATCAGTTTTTCTTCAGCATGCGCCAATCGCACATGAATCCGCTCTGCAACTTTTTCCAAGTCGAATCCATGCAATGGCTGACCGAGTTCCAATAATACATAGTTAGTGACATCCACCACTGGTCCCAAGCTACGGATATCACTACGACGCAGACGCTCCTGCATCCACAGAGGTGTCTGCGCTTTCACATCCACACCCTTTATCACACGACATAGATAGCGTGGACAGGCTTCATCCGCCTCTAAACTGACTTCAATTCGATCATCAATAACTGCAGCCACCGCTTGAATCGATGGCGGAGTAACCGGACAGCGGTTAATGACGCCCACTTCTCTGGCAATACCCACCAGCCCAAGACAGTCACCACGATCCGGGGTCAGATCGACATCGATGGCTTTATCCTGCAGTCCGAGATAATCGCGAATATCACTCCCTATCGGCGCATCGACCGGCAGGGGCATGATGCCCTCTGAGCTCTCAGCCAAACCCAATTCGCTGGCTGAACAGATCATTCCTAAAGATTGCACACCACGCAGCTTCGCTTTCTTGATCTTAAAATTACCGGGTAGAACAGCACCGACCCTGGCCACGGGCACACGCATTCCCTGAGCAACATTTGATGCCCCGCAAACAATCTGCAAAGGTTCACTTTCACCAATAGTGACGCTGCAAACACTTAACTTATCCGCGTCAGGATGCTGTTCCCGGGCAAGCACCTCACCGACGACTACGCCATTGAAAGAGGCGGCCACGGATTCCACCGAATCGACCTCCAGACCCGCCATGCTCAATTGATCGGCCAACTCCAAAGTGGTAACCGAAGGATCGACCCATTCGCGCAACCAGGCTTCACTGAATTTCATTATTCTCTACTCGTCCTATGCAAACTGTTTCAGAAAGCGCAGATCATTTTCAAAAAACAATCGCAGATCATTGACCCCATAGCGCAGCATGGTTAGACGTTCAACGCCCATACCGAATGCATAACCCGTATATTTTTCACTGTCGATACCAACATGACTGAAGACTTCGGGGTGGATCATCCCGCAACCCAGCACTTCCAACCATCCGGTATGACCACAAACACGGCAACCCTCACCACTGCACATCACACACTCAATATCGACTTCAGCCGATGGCTCGGTGAAGGGAAAATAGGAGGGGCGAAAGCGTAATTTCAACTCAAGCTCAAAGAAGCTGCTGATAAAGTCGTACAACACCCCTTTCAAATCAGCGAAAGAGACATCCTGATCAACCAGGAACCCTTCTACCTGATGGAACATCGGTGTATGAGTCAAATCCGAGTCACAACGATAGACACGTCCTGGCGCAATGATTTTCATGGGAGGCTTGCCCTGTTCCATGGTGCGAATCTGCACAGGAGAGGTATGCGTGCGCAACAGCAGATGGGCATCAAAATAGAAGGTGTCGTGCATGGCACGCGCAGGATGGTGGGCGGGGATATTGAGCGCTTCGAAGTTGTGGTAGTCGTCTTCGATCTCAGGCCCTTCGACAGACTCAAATCCAGCATGAGCAAACAGCCGCTCAATACGATCCAATGTACGTGTCACCGGATGTAATCCACCTCGCTGCAAACCACGCCCGGGAAGGGTGACGTCTATCTTTTCAGCAGCAAGACGCTCGGCAAGGAGTTGTTTTTCGAGATCTGCCTTACGTGTTTCGATAGCCTGTTGCAGAGCCTGCTTGGCCTTATTGATCGCCTGTCCTGCTTGTGGACGCTGTTCGGGTGGGAGTGAACCCAGCTTTTTCAGCTGCGCGGTCAGCTTACCGCTCTTACCCAGGTAGCCGACACGAATCTTATCGAGCATAGGCAGGTTGTCTGCATGGGCAATTGCACTTTCGGCCGTTTCAATCAAACCCTTTATGTCCAGCGTGGAATCATCCATCTGTCTTTTTAACCTCTAACAAGAAAAGTTTTAAGTTATGAGTTTTAAGTTTTGGCGCTCACGATGTTCACTACTCTATTTTAATAACCAATAAACACGCAAAGCACACATATAACTCAAAACTTAAAACTCATAACTATTAATCACCCTTGTGTTAAATGGTCACACTTTCAGGTTGACGATAAAAAAAGGGGAAAGCCCCCAAGGCCTTTCCCCTTTTGCGGTCACTGTGCGGCCGGTAATCAACCGGTCGTCACAACATGCACTTAGCTGGAAAGAGCGGCCTTGGCCTGTTCCGCCAGCACAGTAAATGCCGCTTTATCATGAATTGCCAGATCGGCCAGCATCTTTCGATCGACCTCAATGTTGGCAAGGTGCAGACCATTGATCATACGGCTGTATGAGAGACCGTTTTCCCGCGCACCGGCGTTGATTCGGGCAATCCACAGTGCACGAAACATGCGCTTTTTCTGGCGGCGGTCGCGATAGGCATATTGCCCGGCCTTGATGACGGCCTGCTTGGCAACACGATAGACCTTGCTGCGGGCACCGTAATAACCCTTAGCTTCATCAAGCACCTTTTTATGGCGGGCGCGTGCTTGTACACCACGTTTTACTCTAGACATTGTTCAAATCCGATCATGTTGGGTTAAGCGTAAGGCATCATACGACGGGCGATAGCCACATCGGACTTAGCAATGGTATTGGGGCTACGCAACTGGCGTTTCCGCTTAGTGCTCTTTTTCGTCAGTATATGGCTACGATGAGAGCAATTACGCTTGAACGAACCGGATGAGGTGCGCTTGAACCGTTTGGCCGCACCTCGATTAGTTTTAATCTTAGGCATAGTATCTAAACTCCGCTATTTGTGACGCCTTCAGGCGTTTTAAATAATTACTTTTTCTTAGGACCCAGCACCATCACCATCTGGCGGCCTTCCATCATGGGTTTCTGTTCCATCTGACCATAATCAGCCAGATCTTTTTCCACCCGTTCCAGAAGTTCCAAACCCAATTCACGGTGAGCATGCTCACGAGCACGAAACCGCATGGTTACCTTGGTCTTGTCCCCGTCTTCCAGGAAACGTATCAGGTTGCGCAGTTTTACCTGATAATCCCCTTCGCCTGTCCCTGGCCTGAATTTGATCTCTTTAATATGAACCTGCTTCTGCTTCTTTTTGGCGGCCTGTTTCTGTTTCTTTAATTCGAAAAGAAACTTGCTGTAATCCATGACGCGACAAACAGGAGGTTCCCCGTTTGGCACAATCTCTACCAAATCCAATGCTGCTTCTCGAGCGGCCTGTAGGGCCTCACCGATCGAAACAACACCTACTTGTTCACCATCAGCTCCAATGAGTCTTACCTCAATGGCTGTAATGTCATCATTCAAACGGTGCTTTTTAACAGCAGCGATAGTCGGTTCCTCCAAAAAGTCCAAACCCGAAAAGTAGAAAAGCACCGGAACGACCGGTGCTTTACACTCAGTTCACACGTTGTGTAACTTCAGATTGCATACGCTCGATGAAGGCACTGACCGGCATAGCGCCGAGATCCTCACCCGTTCGAGTACGCACAGCTACCGTACCCTCTTCCATCTCCCGGTCACCAATGACTAGTAGATAAGGCACGCGCATTAACGTGTGCTCGCGGATTTTAAAGCCAATCTTCTCATTTCTCAAGTCCGATTCGACTCGAAAACCGTTATTCTGCAAGGATTTGAGACAATTCTGCAGATATTCGCCCTGACGATCGGTAATATTCAGCAAAACAGCCTGAACTGGTGCGAGCCAAAGTGGCAAGGTGCCGGCATAGTGCTCAATCAAAATACCGATGAATCGTTCCAACGATCCGAGGATCGCCCGATGCAGCATGACAGGCACTTGTCTACTGTTATCCTCAGCAATATAACTGGCACCCAGTCGTTCAGGCATGGAGAAATCGAGCTGAATGGTACCCAGCTGCCAGACCCTGCTGAGACAGTCGCGTAAGGAGAACTCTATTTTCGGTCCATAGAAGGCACCCTCTCCCGGTTGCAGCTCCCAATCCAGTCCCTGCTGGTTCAGCGCATCTTCAAGTGCTTTCTCAGATTTATCCCATA
>JAHXHU010000047.1 GCA_025656375.1 Candidatus Thiodiazotropha sp. (ex Ustalcina ferruginea)
TTTGTTGATCAATGACTTGTCGCGATTTCATTGTATCAAAACAAGGGGGGGTTCAGGCCTTTCTCGTTAAGTATTTATGGGACAGCAGTGGTATTTTATATATATTGATAATTCTGGCAATTAACGATAGCATTTGTATCTCTTCGCAGACAAAAAGGCTGTAGTTGGACACAACATTCTCTCAACTACTAGAATTCAAAGCGGACTATTTTAATTGATCTGATTTACAGTCTTGAATTACAGCCAGACACACCAGGCAAATTAAAGCTACCTTAAGTTCATACTATGCTGCATCTGTTTGGATGTCGGAGGGATAGGGGATGGAAGCTGACCTGTCTCAAGCCAATTAATCAAAATCGACCATTGTTGTTGATCTTTTTTGAGTGTGGGCTGCTTCAATTCGGCAATTGCACAGCCGGTCTCAGCTGCATGAACATAGTTTTGAGAATCTCTCAGAAAGGCGACAAGGGGGATATTGAAATCCTCCAATGTCTCTTTTAGCATTTTGAATGAGCGAGTATTGATACGAACACGATTGGCAACAATACCAATCGGTAAGTTGATCGCCATCTGGCGACACAGTGTTGTCAGTTCATTGAGAAAATCCAGTGTGACATGGCGATCGATGGCTGATGGTAGAACGGGTACGATAACGGCCGAGGCTGTCCTCAGCATCTCCATCATTTCCAGACGTTTCATTGATGCGGGTGTATCGACAACGATACGTCGGGTATCTCCAGGGACGCGGAATGCAAACGAACGTGTTACCCCACCCTGGGTAGGCTTGCCGGCAAAAACACCATGAATATTTGAGCACTTTTCAGGACGAAGCTCCAGCCAGCGCTGACTTGAGCCTTGAGGATCGTAATCGAGCAAAGCAGTCGAAGTACCTGAGGAAGCATAATGCCCCGCCAGATTTGTCGCAATCGTTGTCTTCCCACAGCCTCCCTTGCTGTTAAGTATCAATAGCCTTTTCATCACACGGAACCTGTTCCAGTGGTGAGTTGCAGGCATATTCCTCCTATTGGAGACTAAATACAACCTAATCCTTGGGTTCAGGTTCTAGTTTGTAACCATACGAAGGGGTCTCTATAACCTATTTGGCAGCATCACTCTTTAAGTAAATCCAACAACTGATTTAACAGTGCAGGATGATTAAATTCACGCCCACCTACAGCTTGGTAGACCAGATTACCGTCCGGACCCACCACAAAGGTTGTCGGAAGCCCCCTCACCTTCCATTCAGACAGGCTATGAGAGTCATTGTCGAGCAGGATAGGAAAACTGGGTGACGGATCGACCGTACCAAGAAAGGGGAAAATGGTGTCAATATCTTCACCAATATTGACCGCCAGCACGACCAGCCCCTTCTCTTTACTAGTCTGATAAAGCCGTTCGAGAGACGGCATCTCCCGTCGACAGGGTGGACACCAGGTAGCCCAGAAATTAACCACGACCACCTTTCCCTTGAGCGCCTCGATATCGATTGTCTCATCATCCATTGTAGGTAGTCGCAGAGCGGGAGCTGTATGGGGCTGTTGCACGGGTGTCAAACCGTAAGTGAGTGGGGGTTGATCGGCATAGGCAGGCAGCAACCATACGCCAAACAGTATCCAAACCCACTTCAGCCGGTCAGGGTGCACAACGAACATTCCGTAAGACGCCTTGATAGGGCTCACCAGCCACATCCCAGCGGGCAACCAAGTTAAAAACAGTGTCTGCCTCGAGTCCTGTCGTAAGCATGCCTTGATTCCAATCACCACCTGGCTGGTACGCGTGCTCTGGGGGGAATTGGGCCCACCGGAATGCAATCATCGCAGCTTGGGTCAAATCATACTCCTCTAAGCGCTTGAGCCACTCCTCCACGCTCAGCGGCGGACGTGACTGATCAGTACTGACAACTGACCAGTCCTCGAGCCGAAATTGGACCACACCCGGTGCAGAATCATTTCTCAATATCGTCATGTAGACACAGGCTTTGGCATAGGGTTCGGTGGCAACAGCCGGAAGACCTCGATTGAGATAAAAGGCCCTCGCTTGATCAGGCAGGATTTGTGTCAATGACAAGGTCACACCGTGTATCTGGGTTTCCCATGAAACAGCCCCGCTAGTCGGATCGACTGTCTGTGATTGAGCCGATGCAGTGTTACTCATCAATAGCATTGAGAGTAAAACAAAGCATAATCGGATTGGAGGGTTCACTTCAGACTTCCCTGCACTGTCTTGCCTATCTCTGCCGCATTCTGTACCACACTGACACCCAGCTCTACCAAGCGTTGCATTTTTGCCTGGGCCGTATCCGCCTCGCCGGAAATAATTGCACCGGCATGGCCCATGGTGCGCCCAGGAGGGGCTGTCGCACCGGCAATAAAGCCGATTAACGGTTTCTTCAGATGATCCCTTGCCCAAGCAGCTGCCTCAACCTCTTGGGAACCGCCAATCTCACCTATCATCAACACCGCATCGGTATCTGAATCCTCGGCAAACTTTTTCAACAGCGTGAGGAAATCACAACCGTTCACCGGATCACCCCCGATACTGATACTGGTGGAGATCCCGAGTCCCAGTTCACTCATCTGCTCCACTGCCTCGTAGTTCAGGGTACCGGAACGGGAGACCACACCGATACGCCCCTTGGGGTAGATATGCGCAGGCATGATCCCGACCTTGCACTCCTCCGGGGTGATGACTCCAGCAGTATTGGGACCGATAATTATAGCGTCATGACCGATCAGGTAGCGTTTCACCCGCACCATATCCTGTACCGGCACACCGTCGGTAATCACTACAATGACCTTGATACCCGCTTCTATAGCCTCCATGATCGCATCAGCACTGAACGGTGGTGGCACAAAAACGACACTGACATTCGCACCGGTCTGCACCACTGCATCCTTCACCGTATCGAATACAGGCCGATCGATATGGGTCTGACCACCCTTACCTGGAGTGACACCACCTACAACCTGAGTACCGATACGGATCGCATCCTGGGCATGGAAGGTGGCATGTTGGCCGGTGAAGCCCTGAAAAATGACCCGAGAATCTTTATTAACCAGGATACTCATACTGTTCCCCCATTCACTGCCTTCACCGACTTCTCTGCCGCATCGCTGAGCCGATCGGCATGAATATAGCTAAGTCCCGACCGCTTCAGGATTTCTCTGCCCGCCTCCAGATTGGTGCCTGCCAATCTCACTACAACGGGCGTGCTGACGGCCAGATCCGTCATTGCCTTGACAAGGCCTTCCGCAATCCAGTCACAGCGGTTAATACCGGCGTAGATATTCAACAATACGACTTTCACATGCGGATCCTGCAGCACAATGCGGAAGGCATTGGTGATCTTTTCAGGTGAGGCGCCACCTCCGACATCGAGAAAGTTGGCAGGTCTGCCGCCATAGAGGCTGATGGCATCCATCGTAGCCATGGCCAATCCAGCGCCATTGACAATGCATCCAACGCTGCCATCCAGGGCGATATAGTTAAGATCATGGCCCGATGCCTCAACCTCTTTAGGGTCCTCCTCCTCGAAATCCCGCTGATCGGCAATCTCCGGCTGGCGAAACAGTGCATTACCATCAAAAGACATCTTCGCATCGAGAGCCAGAAATTGGCCCTCCTTGGCCATCACTAAGGGATTAATCTCGACCATCAAGGCATCCTTGTCACGAAAACAACGGTAGAGATTCTTCATGATACGTGCCGCCTTGACAATCTGCTTACCACTGAGACCGATACCAGCAGCAACTTTACGGCACTGGAAATCCTGTAACCCTACAGCAGGATCGACGAGTTCGTTGATCACCTTTTCCGGTGTTGCAGCAGCTACCTCCTCAATCTCCATGCCACCTGCAGCTGAGGCAATAAGGGTGATGCGCTGACTGGCACGATCGATCACCAGTCCAAGATAATACTCCGTCTCGATCTGATGAATCTGTTCAACCAGTACCCGGTTGACCATACGACCAAATTCCCCCGTCTGTTTGGTTACCAGCCTTTTACCGATTAGATTCTCTGCATGTTGCTGGACCTCATCGGGGGTCTTCGCCAACTGCACACCACCGGCCTTTCCCCGACCACCGGCATGTATCTGCGCCTTGACGACCCAACCATCGCCCCCCAATTGCTCCGCCATAGAGAGGGCCTGGTTAGCAGAGTGAGCCATACGCCCATCCGGGACCGGGATCTTATAACTGCGGAACAACTCCTTTGTCTGGTACTCGTGGATGTTCATGCAACTGCCTCTTGGCCGGTGATGTGTTCAATCTGAGCCATCTTTTCAATCACCACCTCTGCTTGCCGGATTGAAGCAGCATCGATCATACGGCCATCGAGGCTGACAGCCCCCATACCCGCCGTAGCGGCCTCCTGCATTGCAATAATGATACGTTTGGCCCGCTCCGCTTCAGCCTTACCAGGTGTAAAGACCTGGTTGGCCAGTGCTATCTGTGACGGATGAATGGCCCATTTCCCTTCGCCACCGAGGGCGGCGAACGCCCTCGCAACCGCCAGATATCCATCCGGATCATTAAAATCACCAAACGGACCATCAATAGGCCTGAGTCCATAGGCACGACAGGCCACGATCATGCGTGACATGGCAAAGTGCCACTGATTACCCAGAAACGCTTGGCGATGACCCTCTCCATCAGGGTCTCCAAGTACCAGATAGTCCGGATTGATCCCCCCCATACTGACGGTACGCGCCTGAGTAGAGGCCGCATAGTCGGCAACACCGAATACCAGTGCCTCCAGCCTGTCGGGACAACTCTGTGCAATCGCTTCCACGTTTGCCATACCCATCGCAGTCTCGATCAAGGCGTGTAAATTGATTGGCTTAAAGCCTTTTGCCGCCTCGATCTGTTCCAGTAAAAGCGCCACAAACTGTAGATCGGAGGGTTGATTGACCTTCGGCACCAGGATGGTATCGAGTTTATCTCCAGCGTGCTCGACTACATCGATGATGTCCCTATAGCAAAAATGGGTATCTAAGCCATTGATTCGGATGGAAACAGAACAACTTGACCAATCATAATGATTAAGTGCATGGATGATGTTTTTCCTGGCCTGTTCCTTATCCTGGACGGCCACTGCATCTTCCAGATCGAGAAAGACCAGATCAGCACCCGCATCAGGGGCCTTTTCCAGCATTCTTGTATTACTGCCCGGTACAGCCAGCTCGCTCCTATGTAGGCGATTCTTATAGGCCATATGTCATATCTCCGTAGTTATTATCGGTTACTAAGTATTTATCTGCCCTATTATGAGAATTAATAAATCCCATAATGAAGGCATGTTATTTACCACAGGAACCAGACGATTTACAGACAAGGTTGTTTATCTGCCCATGTAAATGACTGTTTGATCGATACAGGTAGGCAGAATTGATTGAAATCAAAGCCTAATTCTTTAAGAATGATGAAATCACGCAATCGCTTGCAGTCTCTGGAGGTTGAATACATTCCTCTTATTACAAACCTGAATCCAAGCAGACCATGCAACGACTCAAGCAGTTGTGCTTCAGCCTATTAATCATTCCCACACTCGCATTTGCCATCGACATGGAAAACGGTGAAGAGATCAATGAAGTGTGCGCGGGTTGCCACGGCGAATATGGGCAGGGTGGCAAAAAGGGTGAATATCCCAGATTGGAGGGGATGCCCAGTGCCTTTATAGCAAAACAACTTCACCTGTTTCGTGACCGCCTGCGCCCGAATCTTGCAATGGTTGAGTATGTAGATGATCGTCAGATGCCAGATGAGGACATCCAGGACATCGCTCACTATCTCGAACAGATTGAGCTCAAGACAAAACTGCCACCTGCTGATGAAACCTCACCCGATTTCAATGCCTACCAACGTCTACTCGAATCGAAACGCCTGATGCAGATACCCCTTGCTCCGGGCGATATTGAAAGTGGCAAGAAACGTTACAAGAAAGAGTGTGCCTCCTGCCATGGCCGTGAAGGCCTGGGGGATATGAAAAAGGCCGTGCCTATGCTGGCTGGACAATACACCAACTATCTATGGCGGCAAGTGAAGAAGTATCGTGAGAAGATCCGAATCCATGATGAGGATGCACCTGATGATGAGTTATTATTGGCGTTCAGGGATCAGGAATTGACCGATATGTTTGCCTATCTGTCCACGGTGGATGATTAGCCGAGATGCTTAAACCTGATCATGGTTCAGATACCCATTAGACCCCCCCACCTGACTCTGCCAGACTTGGTGTGAGACGGTGTGTTTAGTTGGTGGGTCAGGCTACGCCATTGAGGCGTCCTGAGTAGATCTAAGTTTCCCCGCGTCGATATATCTTAGGAGAGCATTTATTATTCAGAACAATACAGAGCATACATAGCCCCCAGTATATGGCGACTCCAATGCACTCCCAGACTAAAGCGCCACTGAAATACTGCATCAACTTCACTGCCACGCTCCAGATACCAGAGGCCATCTTTCAGGTCTTTATATATATCAGCAAGGTCATCAACTACATCGCCAGTTACCGGTTCTTCACTTGGAACTACTTGAGCATTAAATATCATTGAGTAGTACTGAATCGGAAAGTCCTTGAAATACCCTAAAACTCTTTGATGATCATACTCTGGCCTTTCCTCGCTTTGCAGTAAATCTGTTGGCTCACACTTTGGAAGTTGTATACCCCAGGAATAGAGTTTTGATAACAAAACTTGAACATAGAATATGCTTTCTTGTCCTTTATTCCCCTCACCTTCAACCCAATCACAGTATTCATAAGCTAGTTGAGTGAATTCGTGTACATGACTTTCGTAATCCATTTTTTGCACTAACGATAAAAATGAAGGGCGCACGTGAGCACGTCCCGGCACATGGAGTGAAGCGGAATACGTCCGGTGAAATTGCTTGTTATGTGTATATAATATCACTGCTGTCCCATAAATATTCATGAGAATAGCAGCCTGGATTGAAGTGGTGAAATATCGGGATCTGGTGGATCCCCGAAT
>JAHXHU010000387.1 GCA_025656375.1 Candidatus Thiodiazotropha sp. (ex Ustalcina ferruginea)
TTGTTGATCAATGACTTGTCGCGATTTCATTGTATCAAAACAAGGGGGTTTTCAGGCCTTTCTCGTTAAGTATTTATGGGACAGCAGTGGCAAGCAGTACATATTTTTGATCAAACAGTTCATATAGGTGCTGCCGGCGACCCTGGGTATCCAGTACTTCGCCATCATGGGCACGACCGAGAGAAGGTAATTGGTAGCTGCCGATTTTCGGCAACTCATACCCCAGTTCACCGTATCCTGGGGCCGCTGTCAGTCCTGCTGCTGTAGTATCTGCCTGAGCCACTGGTACAGCAAACAATGTAAGGGTTAACAAGGCACGAATGGCTCGAGTGAGCATACTCGTCTCCGGTGGTTGAAAACGGTCTCGACCCTGTAATTCAATACAGGGCCGAGACAGGCGTATTATTCAGATGGCAACAGAGGCCATCTGTACAACTCTAGTTATTTTTTCTCCAGACCTGCCAATGAAACATCCTTCTCCTCTGGCTTTACTGCGCTGTAGAGTGAATAGGCACCAAAGCGCATCTGGTGGGCTTGTCCAAGCTTCTCCTTGGTGAAATCGATAGCAAACTTCTCTACCAGTTTTTTGCCATCCCAGACAAAGCTTTTGAAGTACTGCTCGTTATCCTCACCCTTTTTGTCCCAATTGGCCAACAGTGAAGAGGTGTAGTAGATACGTTTACTATCCCAGCTCGATGATGCCATATTGACCTGACGCCCAACCACCTTTTCATAAGTCTGTTTGGGATTGTGTGGGTCGGTCATATCGAACAGGCGGGTCTTGCCATCCATGAAGGTCTGGACCCACAAACGACTGTCATCGGAACTGATGGAGATATCCACCGGCAATGGAATCTTTGATGGGTCACCAATGTCGGCAACCGCCTTTGACTGCCATTCACCTTTATCATCTTCATAGATCAGCCAGATCTTTGATGTCAGAGCAGTTGTTGTCACACACCAGTTATGATTCGGTTGCCAGGCACAACGAATCTCCAGTGGAGCACCAGGGACATCGAATACTTTCTTCGGCTTTTTACTGTGTAAACCCCACAATACAACTGTATTACCGAAGCGCTTCATCGCCTCCTTGTCCTGTAGCATCTTGCCGAAATCCATCATGTAGTTGGACCATCCGGTGAAGGATGATGTCAGCATTACATTCTTTCTCGGCAGCACACGTACATCGTAGTTATAACCGTCTGCAAATTTTCCAGTTTTCTCAGCTCCCTGCAGATTCTGATCGGAGGGCATCCAATGGGAGGCCACATATTCACCCTCATTGGTATACTCAACAAGCGCCGTACGCCCGCCATGGTCCTTGTTATTGGAGAGTCCGGTAATCATGATTCTGCCAGGTAATGCATAGGTGGTATGCGGTCCAACTACACCGCCACTCTTCTCCACGAAATCAGTAACCACTTTGTGTAACTTCGGCTTAGCCGGATCGCTGGCGACATCGAATATGAACAGTTTGTTGGTATCCAGTCCGCCGGCCCAAAGATATTTCCGATCATCGGTAAAACCGGAGTGGTGTGCCTCATTACGACCACCTACGGAAAGGGTGTTAACCACTTTTCCATAATGGTCTGATTTAGGATTCACACCGACCGTGACCAGTTTATCCTGTCCATCACCCAGGCCTTCTACCCCCAAGATCCAAACATAGACAAAATCTTCCTGTCCAGTGATCTTTGCCATATAGGGTGACTGGCATGTCTCATCGGCGTGAACAGGAAGAACAGCCCCAGACAGGGTCATGGTTAACGCGATGGCGGATGCCAGAGCTGCGGGTTTTGCGGGCTTTATTTTAAATAGCCTCATCATTATTTCCTCCGAAGGTATTTATGACGTTCGCACAAAAAAATTGAATGAATGTTCATTTTTGTCAATATCTTTTCTATGCTATGTATAATCTTGAACCAGAATCTGTGGGTTCAGCGCGGATACAGTGTGTAAGCTGTTGGTTTTCATAAGGAATCTAAAATTCTTAGCTTCACCCATCAGTTAAGCGGGTTTTTTGATTCACTGGGGTACCCAAGCGTTAGCTCTATACACCATCATGAACCCACGGAATCAGGATGTAGTTATGAAACCCTGTGTTAACGGAGCCGAAATGCCATACCTCAACAAGCAGACACCCTCCCCTGTGAACCTGTCGACTGCCGCATCATGACAGCAGCCCTTGATCTCTTTGTTGAGCGCGGCTTTCACAACGTTTCGGTACACGATGTTCAGAAGCAGGCAAATGTCAGCATTGGCTCGATCTATAACCACTTTGGTGGAAAAGAAGGTGTCGCCAAAGCCCTCTACTACCATCTGCTTAAGGAGTTCGAGGAGATGATTGAAGAGATAATGGAAGAGGATATGACTTACCGGGAACGCTGTAACAAGATTGTCGCTCTGCTGTTTGAATATACGGAGAGTCGACGCAACATCATCGCCTATATGCTGCACCGCCAAACACCGAGAGTTTTTACCCGATGAGCCACCCATCTGTAGCTCTACGCCATTCAAGTCGATGAGACGCATCGTGGAACAGGGGATTGAAGCCGGAGAAATAAGCCAGGGTGATCCCTGGGTAGCTGCCGCTACTATCTTTGGTGGTGCGATTCGCATGATTCACTTGCGACTTGATGGGGTAATCAAAAAGCCTTTGACATCCTACTACGACGAAGTGTTGCACTGCATGTGGCAGGGGATGAGCACGGAAAAAATGGTCAGCTCCAAAGCTGGCAAGGTCCACTCAACGGAATGATCATTGTAGGAGCATCTATCTGTTAGGAGGTTGTTGGGCTGAATCCTCCCACTGAGTTATCTGTACGACCTTCAGCAAAGACGTGAAGTAAGTAAAGAAAAAAATGATTAGTGGTACAAAATGAGACTGAACAGCCTGTGTTGCCGATAGTACAGTTCAGATTCGCCATGAGATATTGTTCAATGAATAAAATCATCCTTTACAAGATTTTTTTGCGTTGAAATTCCCAAATATTCTGCTGAAGAGCCATTTTTTTAGCCGAGGGTGCGGCCCTGCCGCACCGATCACTATTACCCGCAGAACCGCTCCATTAAGAGAGCACACACCGATATCAATTCTTCGTTTATTTAATCAGACACACTTTTTTGTGCGGCAGGGCCACACCCTACCAAGTCGATTACTCTCCTGGGGTACCATCTTTCCGTGACCAATTCGATAACATTAGCGCTGTCAGTAGTGGATAAGTATTTGTGTGGAAATTGCGGTAAATGGCGTTTATTTAGGACCAAGCATTGATTCAATGAATGAGATTTTGATCTTTTTTTAAACTTACCCACTCTGTAAGAGGAAGCCAAATAGGTTACCGGTATCAAACATCAATCTGCACTCTAAACCGACAGTGATTCCGCCTATTTTTTAGCAGCAAGCAAACGACACCCAGTGGCAGATGCAGAATGCACATCAATTCTCCACTATTGTTACCTCATCATATTCATGATGACGGTCTGGCCTGCTGAAATCAGTAACGATCGGAATGCGTATCTAATTTAAGGTAGCTCTGAACAAGAGCTGGACACATTTTTTCACAGATAATGACCCATTATAAAAATGCCGCCCTATTCCAGAAAGCTACCTCAAAAAAAACAGTGAACAGACTATTTTTAAAGCAAGAAAAGTAGAAAAAAAAGCACTTTGTATTCACAAAAAGAGTTAAGAGAGTTGTTCTTATACTCAACTCCAACTATATTGTGCACTGTTCATCAATAACTAAGGAGTACCAATGGCCTTAAAGAAAACTGTGAAAAAGCGTCGTAGAGCTAAAAGAAAAGTAGTCTCAATGGAGACAATCGTTGAAGCTTTACAGGCCGAAATCACCTTATCCACTTCTATCAAGAGTGCCCTGAGCCGGCTAAATGCAGCTGACAAGGCTGTTGCACGTCAGGACAAAATAGTGGACACCAATAGCGAAAGGGTAAACAAAGCCCGATCAGCCGTTGCCAATGCTAAAACAGCAGCAAGTAAAGAGAAGGCAAAAGCCCGTCTTACTGATGCCCAAGCAAAGTTGAAAGAGGTCAAGGCTGCACGTACTGCAGTAGTTACTGAACAACGGAAAGAGGCGCGTCTGGCAAAAGGCCTCCACAAGGCCATGCAGGGTGCACGAGCCAGGATGGTTAAGGACTTCGATAAAGCGGCTAAATCGCTTGAGAAGGCAGTTGATAAAAGGACACGTCGCCGTCGTAGAACCACAAAGAAAAAAGCGGCTCCTGCCGTATAAAATGCCAGATCCCTGGTATTTTTTCTTTGCCTCTGTCTTGGCATTCAAGCCAAGACAGAGACCTCCCCCCAATACAAACTCAATCTCATCAAACCTTGTGGTGATTAGCGTTTATTGCTGGTCAGACGCCGAATAACACGCTTCTCCAACTCCACCAGGAAAAGCACAGATGAAGAGACCAGTACAATACGTAGCCAGACTGACGCCTCAATAGAGCTGGTGCCAAATAGCAGCTGTAGATGGGGTTGATAGGTAAAACCCATCTGGAACAGTAACAATATGGCAATGGCATAAAGCACATATCTATTCCCAACCAACCCCTTCCAGTTGAGCACAGAAGCAGTGATATAGCGGGCATTGAATAGATAGAATATCTCAAACATGACCAGTGTATTGACTGCTACCGTCCTTGCCTCCTCGATATTCATCCCCTGCTCTCTTACCCAAATAAAGAGCCCAAAGGTGCCACCTGTCAAAATGGCTGAGACAAATGCAATGCGCCACAATAACAAGGGAGACAAGAGCGGTGCCCTTGATTTTCGCGGTTTGCGTTTCATCACATCAGGCTCTGCAGGTTCAAGCGCCAAGGCCAATGCAAGGGTCACTGCGGTAATCATATTGACCCAAAGAATCTGCACCGGCGTCAGCGGGAGCTGATGAAAACCAAACACAATCGCTGTCAGAATAATCAATGCCTCACCACCATTGGTGGGCAAAATGAAGAGAATGGCTTTTTTTAAATTATCGTATACAGTACGTCCTTCTTCCACAGCGAAAACTATCGAGGCAAAATTGTCGTCGGCGAGAACCATCTCAGAGGCCTCTTTGGCAGCTTCCGTTCCGTTCTGACCCATTGCTGTCCCTACATCTGCACGTTTCAAAGCAGGTGAATCATTGACACCATCGCCTGTCATGGCAACCACTAAACCCTGTTCCTGCAATAGTGTAATAAGCCGTAATTTATGTTCAGGACTAACCCGGGCATAAACATCGATATCCCTGACGTATTGCCGTAGTTTCTCATCATCCAATGACTCCAACACCTGTCCAGTCAAGACATCCTCCACATTAGTAAGATTCAGTTGTCGGGCAATGGCTAGTGCTGTGGCACTATGGTCTCCGGTAATCATTTTAACTCGGATACCTGCCTGAGAGCAGATCTCCACAGCTTTGATCGCTTCGCTTCTTGGCGGATCAATCAATCCAAACATCCCCAGAAAGATCATTCCATCCCGAACATCTTCATAGTTCAATTCAAGTTTGTCATTGTGAACAGGTTTTACGGCAATCGCCAAAACCCTTTGCCCCTGCGCCCCCATCGCTTCAATGCGTTGCACCCAACGATTCAAATCTATTGGTTCATCTCCATCCAATGTCCGCTGTAGTGCACTTATTTTCAATAGCTGCTCTGGCGCTCCTTTGATGATAATAAAGGCTTCACCTGTATGACTATGATGAAGCGTGGCCATAAATCGATGTTCAGATTCGAAAGGTATTTGATCAGTACGTGGGTATTGCTTGTTCAAGATATCGATATCTGCACCTGCCTTCATGCCGACAATCAATAATGCACCTTCCATAGGGTCTCCATGCACGAACCAATCTGACTCCTTCTGCTGGAGTGAGGCATCGTTGCAGAGTACGGCTGCTCTTGTTACCTCACTGAGCAGTGGTCGCCCTTCTGGTAAAAGATCATGTTGGTTTAGGGTGATCGCTCCATGTGGATCGTAACCGGTACCGGCTACATGAAATGTTTGCCTGGCAGTAGCTATAGATCGTACAGTCATCTCATTTCGTGTCAGGGTCCCTGTTTTGTCAGAGCAGATCACCATCACTGATCCAAGTGTTTCCACAGCGGGAAGTTTTCGAATAATGGCATTTCTGTGAGCCATGCGTTGCACACCGATTGCCAGCGTAATTGTCATGATTGCCGGTAGACCTTCCGGAATCGCAGCTACAGCGAGACTGACAGAAGCGAGAAACATCTCAGCCATCAGATAATCCTGTAGAAACACCCCAAAGAAGAATGTAAAAAGTGCGATTATCAAGATTCCCGCAGTCAACCAACGCCCAAATTGCGCCATCTGGCGCAGCAAGGGTGTTGTGACCATTTCCACTTCTGCAACCAATGAACTGATATGGCCAATTTCAGTTTGTGCACCTGTGGTCACAACAACACCGCTACCCTTACCATGAGTGATCAGTGTCCCTGAATAGGCCATATTCAGCCTATCTCCCAATGGGGTATTGTCTGGCAATGGCTGGATGGTCTTTTCCACCGCCATTGACTCACCGGTTAAGGCGGATTCCTGAACCTGCAGACCCTTGACTTGAATCAGGCGTATGTCAGCAGGCACTCTGTCTCCCGATTGCAACAGCACAACATCACCGACCACAAGACACTCTGCATCCAAAGATATTTGTTTCCCATCACGCATGACCATAGCGCGGGGTGACAGCATTTTGCGGATAGCCTTTAAAGCATCTTCTGCCTTGCCTTCCTGTATATATCCAATAATGGCATTGATAATCACCACACCGAAAATCACACTGGCATCCACCCAGTGCTGTAACAGGGTAGTAACCATACCCGCAGCTATCAATACATAGATCAGGACATTATGAAATTGGAGGAGAAACCGTACCAGTGGACTGCGGAGTTTAGGTTCAGGTAGACGATTCGGGCCGTATTTAGCCAAGCGAACGATGGCTTCATCCAT
>JAHXHU010000399.1 GCA_025656375.1 Candidatus Thiodiazotropha sp. (ex Ustalcina ferruginea)
TCCGTAAATTCGCCGCCTTCTGGGGTACAAACAACGTCGATCATCAAGCTCGTATCTGTCACTCCACTACGGTCGCTGGCGTAGCCAATACCTGGGGTTACGGTGCCATGACCAACTCCTATAACGATATCCACAACTCCAAGGCGGTTCTGATCATTGGCGGTAATCCGGCTGAGGCCCATCCTGTTTCACTGCAGCATGTGTTTAAGGCCAAGGAGCAGAACAATGCCAAACTGATCGTTATCGATCCCCGGTTTACCCGCACGGCAGCCCACGCCAACCTCTATCTACGTCTTCGTCCGGGTACGGATGTGCCTCTGGTCTGGGGCATGCTCTGGCATATATTCAAGAACGGTTGGGAGGATAAGGCGTTCATCCGCCAACGTGTCTATGGTCTGGAGGAGGTCAAGAAAGAGATTGCCAAATGGACACCGGATGAGGTGGAAAGGGTCACCGGGGTACCTGAAAATCAAGTTCATGCCGCTGCCAAGACCATGGCTAACAATCGGCCGGGTACATTTATCTGGTGCATGGGTGGCACCCAGCACACCATCGGTAACAACAATACCCGTGCCTACTGCATCTTCCAGTTGGCGCTTGGCAACATGGGCACCGCCGGGGGCGGTACCAATATCTTCCGCGGTCATGACAACGTGCAGGGCGCTACTGACTTTGGTGTGCTCTCCCATACCCTGCCAGGTTATTACGGATTGTCAAAAGGCGCCTGGAGCCATTGGGCCAAGGTGTGGGATGTGGATTACAATTGGCTCGCCGGTCGCTTCGATCAAGCCAGTTATGAACAGGCCAAAGGCAAGGATGCAATGGTGATGAATACCAAGGGTATTCCCGTGTCCCGTTGGATAGACGGTGTACTGGAGGAGAAGGCCAATATAGCCCAGAAGGATAATGTACGGGCGATGGTACTGTGGGGGCACGCACCTAACAGCCAGACCCGTGGCCAGGAGATGAAGAAGGCGATGGAGAAGCTGGACATGATGGTGATCATCGATCCCTATCCAACCGTTTCGGCAGTGATGCACGACAGGACAGACGGTGTCTATCTGCTTCCCGCTGCGACCCAGTTTGAAACCTATGGTTCAGTGACGGCCTCCAACCGTTCATTGCAGTGGCGTGACAAAGTTATCGAACCGATGTTCGAGTCTCTGCCTGATCACACCATCATGTATCGATTGGCAAACAAACTCGGTTTTGCAAACGAGTTTTTAAAGCATATCAAAATCGAGAATGATGAACCTTTAATTGAGGATATCACCCTCGAATTCAACAAGGGTATGTGGACCATCGGTTATACCGGCCAGAGCCCGGATCGAATGAAGAAACAGCAACAAAACTGGGGCACCTTCGGCTATACCAGTCTGTTGGCTGAGGGTGGTCCTTGTGATGGTGAATACTATGGCCTGCCATGGCCCTGCTGGGGCACTGCTGAGATGGGACATCCTGGAACGCCGAATCTTTACGATACCAGTAAACCTGTTGCCAAGGGCGGGTTGACCTTTCGTGCCCGTTTCGGTGTCGAGCGTAATGGTGTCAGCTTGTTAGCCAATGGTGCTTACTCGAAGGGTTCTGAAATCAAAAATGGTTACCCGGAGTTCACCCATGAATTGTTGAAGAAATTGGGTTGGTGGAATGACTTGACCCCCGAAGAGCAGAAGCAGGCGGAGGGTAAGAACTGGAAGACTGATCGCTCCGGCGGTATTCAACGGGTTGCGATTAACCATGGTTGTGCACCTTTCGGTAATGCCAAGGCACGGGCAGTGGTGTGGACCTTCCCCGACCCGGTGCCCATCCATCGAGAACCACTCTATACAAGTCGACGTGACCTGGTTGAGAAGTATCCTACCTACGAAGATCGCAAATCCTTCTATCGACTGCCAACACGCTATGGCTCGATCCAGGCAAAGGACTACTCCAAGGAGTACCCCATTATCCTCACATCGGGGCACCTGGTTGAGTATGAGGGTGGTGGTGACGAGAGCCGCTCCAATCCATGGCTGGCAGAACTGCAGCAGGATATGTTTGTTGAGATGCATCCAAGAGATGCTAATAACGCCGGTGTCAGGGATGGGGACGATGTATGGCTTGAGGGCGCCGAGGGCGCTCGCCTCAAGGTCAAGGCGCTGGTGACCCGACGGGTGGCAGCCGGCGTCGCCTTTATGCCATTCCATTTCGGCGGTCACTTCCAAGGCAAGGATCTGCGTAGTAAATATCCTGAGGGAGCGGATCCTTATGTGCTTGGCGAAGCTTGTAATACGGCCATGACCTATGGCTATGACTCAGTCACACAGATGCAGGAAATAAAGTGCAGTCTGTGTCGCATCAGCAAAGCGTAACTGGGTTTTAACAGAGGATACAAATCATGGCACGAATGAAATTTTATTGTGATCCCGAACGCTGTATCGAATGCAACGCTTGTGTGACAGCTTGTAAGAATGAGAATGAGGTCCCGTGGGGCGTAAATCGTCGCAGAGTAGTCACCATTAATGATGGCGATGAAGGTGAGCGTTCGTTGTCGGTGGCCTGTATGCACTGTTCGGATGCGCCTTGTGCAACTGTCTGTCCGGTTGACTGTTTCTATACCACCCAGGACGGGGTAGTGTTGCATGACAAGGATATCTGTATCGGCTGTGGCTATTGCTTTTACGCCTGTCCATTTGGTGCACCTCAATTTCCTGAAGATGGTGCATTTGCTACCCGCGGCAAGATGGATAAGTGTACCTTCTGTGCTGGTGGACCAGAGGCGGATAATAGTTCTGATGAACACAGAAAAGATGGCTCCAACCGATTGGAGGAAGGCAAGCTGCCACTGTGTGCTGAAATGTGCTCCACCAAAGCGCTATTGGCCGGTGATGCAGATACCATTTCTGAAATATATCGCAAACGCGTCATCAATCGCAGTGCAAGTGTGATGGCGCGAGGTGTCTCCTATCGGGATGCCTCTTTTCGTGCACCACATAATGCCAGTGGCAAGAGCAGTGCAAAAGAGTGACCAGTGGTCATCTGGATGGATAAAGCCGTCTATTAAAAAAACGCTCACATAGAAACGACTCCAGGGATGGAGGAGGAAAAATAAAGCTTGGAACAAACCCGAGATGAGCGGGGTACACAAGATCAATGAAGTTTCGTTCAATGCGCCCTGTTATCCCAAGTGATAACGCGCACATGGGATCAGGCACTATGATGACTAGGTCAATAATCTTTCAGGTTGATAACCGTATTAAAAAGCACGCTGGATGGCTGTTGCTGCTGCTAATGTGTTTATTTGCACTACCATTTGACGCATTTGCTAAAGCATCAGAATCGATGGGTATACCTTCTGCTGCTGTACTTAATCCTGCTGCAGAATTATGGCGTGATGTAAGGCAAAGGGATCGGTTAATAAACAGTACCTCGCAAGTTAATGGTGTGGATTCCGGAGTACTGATTAATGCCAATGGTGATCGATGGCGTAAATTCCGCATGCAACAACTCATTCCTGTTGGCGGTTATCTGCTGGTAGGTATAGTCATCGCATTGGCATTGTTTTACATGATTCGGGGAAAGGTAGCGATAGTAGGCGGGGAATCGGCTAAAAAACTACTCCGTTACACAAACTATGAGCAATTAATTCACTGGTTCATTGCATCCATTTTTCTATTTCTTGCCGTTTCCGGTTTGATCATTTTATTCGGCCGTCCAGTACTGATTCCGATTATGGGTAAGGAGGCTTTTTCAATCATTGCATCAGCATGCAAGGAGGGGCATAACCTGATGGGTCCACTGTTCCTGGTGGCGCTGATACTGATCTTCATAAAATTTGTTCGGCGTAATATCTACCAGAAAGGTGATTTGAGCTGGTTATTGTGGGGCGGGGGAATTATTGGAAAAAACATGTCCCATCCAACTTTTTCAACATGGGTGAGAAAACCATGTTCTGGATGCTTGTGCTTGTTGGTTCTGTAATCATCTTCTCTGGATTCGTTTTGATATTTCCCGTGTTCGGACAAGGTCGTGAATGGATGGAACTCGCCCATGTAGGCCATGCAATAGGCGCGATCTTAATGATCAGTGTGATTATCGGACATATCTATATCGGCACTATCGGTATGGAGGGCGCGATCGAAGGAATGAAAACAGGTTATTGCGATCTTAATTGGGCCAAGGAACACCATGATCTTTGGGCAACCAAGGCTGAGCAGCAGGGGGAAGTCATATCGAACGATAAGGTGAGTCAACTACGAGAAGTCAGTAGCGCGCAGTCCCTTGGCGGGCATGTACAGGAGGAGTGATGGGTCAATTCATCGACGGGCCATTGTGGACCTTTTCGTTGGGCGTATTTGTTCTTGGTGTCATATGGCGTGTTGTAACAATCCTCATTGCGGGTAACCGGTCAGATTTGGCCACAGCAAAAGGGAGTGCTGGCAAAGGCGCTATACGAGCTGTTTTCAGCCGTTTTATCCCAGAGCGCACAGTCGCTACACGGGGAAGGATACAATTGATTGCCGGGTATTTATTTCATGTGGGACTCCTTGCCTTACTTTTTTTTGCCAAACCGCATGTTGATTTTATAGCAGAGAGGATCACTGGATTAAGCTGGCTTGCAATGCCTCACTGGGCATTCATTGTTTCTGCAGAAGCAGCATTTATTGGTCTGATCCTGTTATGGCTACATCGGGTTCTCAATCCGGTCACCCGTCTGCTTTCTGATCTGGACGACCATGTGGGTAGCATTCTGGTGTTTCTGGTCATGCTGACCGGTTGCCTGGCCTTGGCCCAGGCGTTCGAGCCTTTGCGTTTGACCCATCTGCTGTTAGCAGAGCTGTTACTGATCTACTTTCCTTTCAGTAAGCTGATGCATGCTTTCACCTTTGTCATGAGTCGTGGATATACCGGTGCAACCATGGGGCGCAAAGGCATAAATGCCTAAGGAGAGAAGTAGATGAGCGAAAAGTTTGAGCAGGGTGTGCAGGCGCTTCGCCAACAGATAGACGCCAGAATTTCCTCCTACTTTTCCAGTTGCGTACACTGCGGCCTGTGTGCTGAGGCATGCCTTTTCTATACCGAAACCAACAACCCCCGTTTCACGCCTATCCATAAACTGGAGCCGATGAAAAAACTATGGCGGCGTGAGTATACTTTTTGGGGTAAGTTAGGTGCCGCCTTGGGTCTGGGCAAACCCCTGACAGAAGAAGATTTTGCCGAATGGGAAACATTGGTTTACGACAGTTGTACCCTGTGTGGCCGTTGTTCCATGGTTTGTCCGGTCGGTAACGACATAACCTATATGATCAGGAAGCAACGGGAAGGTTTTTTAGTCGCTGGTTATGCCCCCGATGGAATGAAAGAGGCAACCCGTCGTGCATTGAAGATCGGCAGCCCCATGGGAGTGACCTATAAGACACTCAAGGCTGCCTTGGCTCATGTTGAAAAGGATACAGGGATGACGATTCCTATGGATAAGCAGGGTGCCGACTATATGACCCTTTTCTCCTCCATGGAGATTGTAAATTTCCCAGAGTATATTGAGAGTATTGCAAGAATATTCGCTGCTGCTGGGGTCTCATGGACTATTAGCAGTAAGGCCTTTGAAGCCACCAACAGCGGCATCCAGATCGGCAATAAAGAGGCCGCTGCAGAGCTTGTCAATCGGGTGGTGATTGCAGCAGAGAAACTAGGCATCAAAACTGTTGTCAGTCCTGAATGCGGACATGCTTATACAGCGATTCGCTGGGAGGGCCCGAATCTAATAGGACGAAAGTATCCATTTGAAGTGATTCATATTCTGGAACTGCTGGACCAATTGAAAAAGGAGGGACGTCTACAACTGGCGTATAAAGACAGCATACCCATGACCCTGCATGATCCCTGCCAGATCGTCCGTAGAGGTGGTGTTGTGAAACAACCTCGTGATCTACTGAATAGTGTGGCTGAGCATTTTACCGAAATGAAAGACCATGGTGTGATGAACTGGTGCTGCGGCGGAGGAGGTGGCGGTGTAAGTGCGAATGAACGTGCTGAGCCATTGAGACTGCAGGTCTTCAATCGTAAGAAAAGACAACTGGATGAGTTAGGCATCAATACCCTGGTTACTGCATGTGCCAACTGCCGCATTATTCTCGAAGAGGGTCTTGAGCACAATGAGATGGATACCGAGGTGATCAGTCTGACTGAATTGATTGCAGATCATCTGGTTAAGGATGAGAGTAAGGTGTAATTGATCGGATCATTGTCGATGAAATGCCCTTTTTTCAAGGGTTATATGGCTTCAGCATATGCTGTACTTAGGATTGTCAGATAATACTAATCAGCAATCCAGATAGTCAGCAATACATCAATCGGAATTTCTGAGATTATATTTTTATATTCAACGCTTTTCCTGGAGGTCAATATGTCCTCACTGCCTGACAGATACTCTATTTTCATACTACTACTTGTCCTGTGTGTGCCACAGGCTATCGCAGTAACACCTGCCCCAGAGGGGGTGAAGCTCTACATCATTTCACCGGCAAATGGTGATCAGATCACCGGTCCGTTTACAGTTCGTTTCGGCTTGCAGGGTATGGGTGTTGCACCTGCAGGCGTTGAACGCGATAAGACAGGACATCACCATCTACTGATCGATGTCAATGAGATGCCGGTCATGGATATGCCGTTGCCTTCAGATGAGCGTCATCGTCATTTTGGCGGGGGCCAGACAGAAGTGGTACTTGACCTGCCTAAAGGAAAGCACACTTTACAACTGGTGCTTGGAGATAAAGATCATATTCCGTTTAGTCCACCGTTGATCTCAGACAAGATAACGGTAACTGTAAAGTGATATCAGTACGTCTCCCTGCTGAGGTTCACTGATTCAGGTCTAGAGAGATATAACTAGACTAACTAAGCGCCGTTGAACGTACGCTCAGTCATAAAGCATCCGGGCGAATGAGCTTCAATACCTCACCCACA
>JAHXHU010000138.1 GCA_025656375.1 Candidatus Thiodiazotropha sp. (ex Ustalcina ferruginea)
GTTTGCTATTAAAACCTTTCAAAAGCAAACAAATGCAAACCACATACCCCACACACCCCTCCTCATTCAAGGGTAACTTGTGGTTGTAGGGTCGTATCCAGTAAATCGCCTGCAGGTCGAAACTTCTCAGGCAGCTCACCCACGTCTACAACGCCATAGGGATACAAGATAGCCAAGCGCTCAATAAGATTCGCCAACTCTCGCACATTTCCCGGCCAGCGATAGTGGCTCAGGGCGGCAATAGCCGCTGGTGACAACCTGACCGACCCTCGTTTCTCATGTTCTATACGGTGAATCAGATCGTTTACCAATACAGGAATGTCTTCAACGCGATCCCGCAAGGGTGGCATATCAATGGGAAATACATTCAAACGGTAGAAGAGGTCTTCACGAAAATCACCACTTTTTATAGCCCCCTCAAGATTTCTATGAGTTGCAGCAATGATGCGCACATTACAGGGAATGGTTTTGTTGTTACCAACCCGTTCAAAACTTCTCTCCTGCAGCACTCTTAAAAGCTTTACCTGCATCGGCATGCTCATATCGCCGATCTCGTCTAAGAACAGGGTACCGCCCTCAGCCATCTCAAAGCGCCCCTGCCGAGCACTGATAGCACCGGTAAAGGCCCCTTTCTCATGACCAAACAGCTCACTTTCCAGTAGATCAGCGGGAATCGCACCGCAATTGACGGGTACGAAAGGCTTACCACGTCGAACCGAGTAAAAATGGAGTTTACGTGCAACGACCTCTTTTCCTGTGCCGGATTCACCAAGAATCAGTACAGTTGCCTCTGAGTCTGCCACTTGCTCGATCATCTTGTTGACTTGCCGGGTTGCACGACTGCTACCGGAGAGGCTGCGAAATAGTTCTACAGGACGGGACTTACCGCCATCAGGTTTTTTCAACTCTTGGAATACCTGGGCCTTGTGTGCAAGTGCCATGAGATCGTCATACACGCTAGGCAGTTTAAAAGAACCGATCAGGTTTTCGAAACCTTCAAGTTTCTCAGGGGCACCCCCCTGCTCGTCATAGAGTTGAAAAACAGGCAGGCCAGGTGCCTCTTTTGTCAAAGCCCGGATGATACTGGCTCGTTTATCCCTGTCTAACCCAAGACCGATAAACACAGCAACACAGGCACCGCCTGTTGGTACAGTCGGTAGTGTGATTTCGGACGGCTCCTTGACTACCCTCACCTCACCCTCGACAAAGTCAAGGATGTGCTTTAAGTAGTTTTGCCGTTCATCATCTTGATCAAATAGATAGATACATAGATTTGGAAACACTGGACCATCTTTTTCAATAGTTTGCCCCATTCACCAGGTCCCTTTGTCTTGATAGACTTCCCACTTTGATTCCAGCGAAGTTAAGCAGTAATTCCGTGAAATGTCAAAATTTCGTCGATCCAAGATTTCTTATCAAGAATTCTTATTAACATCTTGTTATTACTAAAAGTTAAGTGACTTTTTATAACATTTTTTCAAAAGCAACCCTCTTTGTTCAGTGCTTAATACCTGCTCTGCATAGAATAGTTGTCGTCACACTATGAATGCTGCAATTGTCCACCTTTGGGTAAATGTCAAAAAAACGTCAGCACTTGAAACGCAGGCCGCTTCAAAGAAGTCTGGAAAGCCTGGCTAAATAAGCCTGATCTTGAAGGTGTATGTCGTAACGGGTCAGATCGGCATCTGAAAAATACGGTTTCGGGGTACAGACCAATGGGGAGAGTAAGACTTCTATTCCAAAAGCGAAGAATCAGAAAGTAACGCCTCAACAGCGTAAAAAAAGGGGGGTGCATAACAGTTTCGGTTTTTTTTCAATAAATCTGGATATATACTCAACTTTATACAGGTTAAATCTAAGACTGTCTGATGCCAAAACTAACCCTCTCGTTCAAAGGCCGAGTAATTGATGTCTTTCACCTTGAGTCAGAAACGACTCATATAGGCCGAAACGAGGATTGCACAATCCCAATTGACAGCCTTGCAATCGCTCCTGTTCAGGCAGTCCTTACATTGGATGCTGATGATACGTATCAACTCCAGGCCATGGACGAGGAGTTTCCTGTCCTAGTCAATCACGAAAAGATCGAACAGACTCTCCTCCATCATGGTGATGTTATTCAGATCGGAAAGCACACCCTATCCATCCTTCGCAGAAGATGTCATGGAACTCGGTGCAGATCTGGGTCAATCTGCCTTACCGGCAGATCAAGAGCCTGATCCGGACGATGAAAATGAGATTGATGAATCTAAATCCAGCTCAGGCGTGCTGCAAATCATGAGTGGTGATAACTTCGGCCGCATCATTCCTTTGAAACGCAACTTGACCCGCATAGGACATGCAGGTGGAGATTGTGCGATGATTGCACGCAGAGAAGATGGTTATTTCATCTCATTTCTTGAAGGCCCCAATCCTCCCAGCATCAATCGACAACCGATAGGCGATCAGGTCCAGATATTAACGGATGGGGATGTCATCGAAGTGGGTGGCACACAGATGCAGTTTCATTACTAGGCGATCAATATGAGTGTTACCGATAGCAGCGAACGCAGACGTTTCCATCGCATTCTTTTTGATGCGCCAGTCAGCATGGAATTGAACAAGAAGACCTACCAGAGCGATCTCCTGGACATATCACTTAAGGGTGCCCTGGTAAGGATTCCTACTGAATGGGCCGGACAGGTGGGAGACAATCTAATACTCCGAATCAATCTCGACGATGCTGACACTGTTATCACGATGCAGGCCATTTGCGCCCATGTTGAGGAGGAACGAATCGGCGTATTGTGCAAAGAGATTGATATGGAGAGTATCTCATTACTGCGTCGTTTGGTTGAACTGAACCTTGCTGACGATGAGGCGCTCAATCGTGACCTGGAAGCGCTTGGCTAAGCGCGCTGGTCTAAGGTTCTTGCTTATCCTTCATAGATTGAAAAATGGCGGTCAAAACCTAAGTATCTAATAGCTGGTTAGGGTGTGGTCCCGCCACACTGAGTGCTTGCTTAGCTTGGTCCGGCAGGGCCGCACCCTTCGTCTATTATGTCCCGGCACGCATTCATTATTTTGAATCTTTCTTGTCTCGTTTTCGTTGCACAACAGCAGTCAATGCCAAGGCACCAAAAAGAGCGTAGTAGATAGCCTCATTCTGTTCGGCCCCGAAGAACAGAGCGCCATAACCACCGACAGCAGCACCAATCCCACCAAAAGCCAATCCACGCATAATACGGCATAACGTACAATTACTGGCATCTACCGGGGGCATCAAAGCATCCGCTTGATGCAGTCTAGATAGGCCTGTTCATCAGGCAGCTGGTTGGCGGATTGAGCCTCCCATAGCATCCGTCCAAGGCACTCCATCAGTTGATGTTCTGCCTCATGCTCTTCTCCCATACGTTGGCAGAGACGTCTATAGAGGCCAGAGATTCCAGCTGGCCGATCTGTCGTCACCTGCTCCATCAGACTGATATGCATTGCCATATGCAAAAATGGATTGCTTTCCCCCCCCTCAGGATGGAACTCCTGCACAAGAAGCTTTTCCTGATCGTTCAACATCGCATGGTATTCAGGGTGTTCCATCACCACGCTGGAAACCATCTCTTCAAGGGGTTCCATTACTTCACCGGATTGATGCTTTCGCCAGGCCTCGAAAAAGACCTGGCGTAACTGATTGCGATCACCACTGATCATAGGCTCAATAACCTCAGGGTTGGGTGGCACTCTGAGAGAGTTTTGCCAAAGCACCGGTGATCTTCTTTTTCACCTTTGCTCTGTCATTGATGGCAAACCGGTTGAATAGATAGTCAGGACTGTTGTAACTCAACCAGACTTTACCTTCTGCATCCTGCCATGCCAGCGCTTTAAGCGGTAGATCGATACCGACACGTTGATCACTGGTGAGCAATGCTGTTCCAACCTTAGGACTGCCAAAGATAATGAGTTGAGTAGGTCGTAGAGACTTATCCACCTTTGCTGCCCCGGCAGCGTGATCGATACGGCTGAAAACCTTTAAACCCGCCTTTTCCACAGCGGCTACAAATCGATCTGCTGTCTCCTGCACACCAAATTGACTCGATACATTCATCAACCCTGGTTCAGCCTGGACCACGGTAACGGTTAACAGTAAAAGTATTGTCAACAGTGGTATCGTTTTTTTCATCTTTTTCTCCTTTGGTAATCCCTGGTTAATACCTGAATTCATGGATTTCATAGTGTAGCCCGCTCACAGGCGGATTATTCTATCCTCTTTCTTCTGCACAACAGACTATTCGGTTTTTTCTTTATATTCACATAGCTCTTCAATCACACAACTTCCACACCGTGGCTTGCGTGCCATACAGGTATATCGCCCATGTAATATCAGCCAATGATGCGCATCCTGCATAAATTGTGAAGGAATTGAGCGTAGTAACTTTTTTTCCACCTCTAGTGGGGTCTTGCCGGGAGCCAGTCGGGTGCGATTGGCTACCCGAAAGATATGTGTATCCACCGCCATGGTAGGATGACCGAAAGCGGTATTCAGCACCACATTTGCAGTTTTACGGCCTACGCCAGGCAGCGCTTCCAAAGCTTTTCGTGCCTCAGGTACAACACTACCATGCCGCTCAATCAGGATACTGCAGGTTTCGATAATATTCTTAGCCTTGTTGTTAAACAAGCCAATGGTCTTGATGTAGCGCTTCAATCCATCAATACCCAGACCTAGGATCGCTTCCGGTGTATTTGCCACTGGAAACAGTTGATCGGTCGCTTTATTCACACTCTTATCTGTTGCTTGGGCAGAAAGAATCACTGCCACCAGTAATTCGAAAGATGATTTGTAGTTGAGTTCGGTAGTTGGATTGGGATTCGCCGCCTTTAAGCATTCGAAAATCGCCTGGCGTTTTAGTTTATTCATAAAACCAGTTAGAAGCGTCTTAAACAGATGGACACGTTATTTTAGACAAAGTCCGATTGACTGTTTTGTTCATTCCGATGTTTGCCGGAATCCAGTAGCTCCCTAACATCAAGGTACTGGATTCCGGCTCTATACTTTGCATCCCCAGGCAATGAGTGAATTTTCAAAGCATTCTTAAGATACTAAAGTTTCACGGTTTTCTCAGCCCGAAACAGCCCCAATAATCTTCACATGAGTTTTATAGGCGCGTTTCTATGTTGGGCAGAATGACTCAATAATAACCATACAGTCAGTAGGGCAAAAAATCGATTTTCTCATTGAAAAACAATGAGTTATAGTTGTGGTGGTGCGCCATATTTGTTATCACTTTTGCTACTAAGCGATTGAAATAAATAACAAAAGGACCACCACCACATGTTTATTCTACGCAATATCCTCATCCCTCTCCAGAATCAATTCAGCTCTTCTCGCAAAGGCGCTGAACGGGGTGTTTGGTTTATCTATACCCCTCCTGGCTGTCATCACCCACTTTACTTCCTCTCGCACCTCTAACTTGCTCCGATGTTTACAGACCCTGTTTGGGCTTTCTCTGTACCAACGTCGGTTCTATACCTTCATGGCTTCGCCGAAGCCTCCTTGGCCGTCCCTGTGGGCCACGCTATGGTCTCTCATTCCAGCACCGACGGTGAACGAGCGACTGCTGTTGGCATTGGATGATTTCATCAACTATAAAACAGGCAAAAAGATCTTTGGCTGTGCCTCTTTCTTTGACCACGCTGCCAAGATCAATCAATCCGAATACGCTTGGTCGCAAAACGTCGTCTCCATGGGTCTTTTGAAAGTCGTTAAAGGTCGCTGGGCATGCTTACCCTTGGCCTTTCGCTTCCTTTTTTGATTCACCGCCCCAGCGCCGCAAGCACCAACAGGGGCGGGCAAAAAAGTATGGCCACAAATTGGGCTGTGCCACAACGCTGGCGAAACGTGTTAAAAAACGTGCCACCCTCTATCTGGATGAACTCGGTTATCTACCGTTCAGCCAGGCCGGTGGCGCACTGTTGTTCCATCTGATCAGCAAGCTCTACGAGAAGACCGGTATCATCATCACAACCAACCTGAGTTTCTCAGAATGGTCGCATGTATTTGATCCGAAGATGACAACAGCTTTGTTGGATAGATTAACCCATCACTGTCATATCATTGAAACAGGTAATGACAGTTACCGATTCAGGCATTCCACAACACAAGAGAAGGAGAGAAAGACGCGGAAAAGAAGGTCAAATTAGTCCATCATCAGACCAAACCAGGCGGGTCAATTTTTAATGCAAATCCTGGAGCAGTTTTCGGTGCAAATCAACACGCCATCCATAGAAAACTTGCTGTTCCCTTCATATTTCCGTTACCTCAAAATACTTCCATGAATCCATTTATCCACAGGTCGTGCTGGATACTACTGGGCAGGGATTTCTGAAAATCCTCACACCATAATGTGATGACCGTCACATAACCGTGTGCGCATTTCCTGAAATCCGCTTTCCAATGACCCTGCCCTGTTCATTGACCGGATGAAAAGAGGTAGTTTTCGGCGCAACGGAAAAATGATGTTTACATCGATATAACCTGAACCCACGGATTCAGGTATAGATGACCGGATCAAAGGAGACAGGGATGCCAGTCAAAGGGAACTTGAGGCGCTTGTTCAGTCGCCAGCGCGGTTCGGCGATGACGGAGCTGCTGGTCTCGCTGCCGGCCCTGTTGCTGATGGGCCTGGGCGGTTTGCAGACCGCCCTGCTCTACGACGCAAAGACCACCCTCAACTACGCCACCTTCGAAACGGCGCGCAAAGGCGCGGTAAACCATGCCCAGAGTGATCCCCTGCGTAAAGCGTTGGGCCTGCGTCTGGCACCCCTGTTCGGCGGTGACGGCAGCCCACGCAAGGCGATCGCCGCGATCACCCGCTCCAGTCTCGATGTCCAGGACCCCCGCTTCACCGAGATCGAGATCATCAATCCCACGGTGGAGGCGTTCGACGATTTTGGCCGTGAGATCGT
>JAHXHU010000040.1 GCA_025656375.1 Candidatus Thiodiazotropha sp. (ex Ustalcina ferruginea)
CGGTCGGCGAAACGTCTCACCAATATGATGCCACCTGAAACAGGCCGCAGGGATGAGTTACTCGCTCCCCTGGACCGTGATGTATTTCGCAGACAGATCGATTGGTACCAGAAATTTGGCGAAAAACCGTAAAGAATCTGACAACCTGTGCCGCATGACTGAAAATATCCCAAATTCCAACAAACACCGACTACTAAGCGTTTAAACAACGGAGAACCCTTATGGAGCTCATTGATCCCATCATCCGATTTTTCCAGGAAGGCGGACTCTTTATGTATCCCATCCTGCTGATCTTTGCCGGCGGAGTGGCGATAGCCATTGAACGCTGGGTCTATCTGACCTTGGCGACAGGGAGTAACAAGCGTACCTGGAAATCAGTCCTGCCTCATCTCAATGATGGCGACTTTAAATCAGCCATGGAGGCTGCAAATAAGTCCAAGACCGCCATAGGTACCATGTTGACCTATGGTTTAGCCCGCGCCCGCACCGCCAGGCGTCGTGACGATGTGGAAGTTGCCATGGAAGAGGGCCTGATGGAGGCCATCCCTCGCATGGAGAAGCGCACCCACTATCTCAGTACACTCGCTAATATCGCCACCCTACTCGGTCTGTTAGGTACCATCATCGGTCTCATTCAAGCATTTACCGCTGTCTCCAATGCTGATCCTGCTGAAAAAGCAGATCTATTATCGGCCAGTATCTCGGTTGCCATGAATACGACCGCATTCGGACTGATGGCGGCTATACCTTTATTGCTGGTTTATGCCCTACTACAAAGCAAGACGACGGCGATTGTCGACAGCTTGGAGATGGCTTCAGTTAAATTTCTCAACATCTTCAATGAGAAGGCCTTCACCACACGGAGCAAGGCATGAGAAGCCGATTACGTCACCATCACCATGAGGCGGAGTTAAATATCACCGCCTTTCTCAATCTGATGGTGATCCTGATCCCCTTCTTGCTGATTACTGCCGCTTTTTCGCGATTCTCCATTATTGAACTCTATCTACCACCTGCCAGTGAAGCCACCTTGCAAGCCATTAAAGAGCTCCAGTTGGAGGTGATTATTCGCAAACAGGGGCTTGAAGTAGCAGATCGCGAAGGTGGATTGATCAGGCGCCTTAACAATACACCTGAGGGTTATGACCTGAAGGGATTGAATGAGCTGCTGGTACAGATCAAGGTTCGCTTCCACGATAAGCGAAACATCTTTATCCTCTCCGAGCCAGATACCGACTATGAAACCATGGTTCAGGTGATGGATGCGGTACGTATGACAGAGAATGTAGAAGCCGGGTCGGTGATCCAATATGAGCTATTCCCTGACATCGCACTGGGCGATGCGCCGCCAATAGTTAACCAGACGCTGGATAAAGGTAACCCCTCATGAAGATGTCGCGTCGTGCGAAACGCATGGATCGCCACCACAGGAGACACGGAGGTGCGGTGCTGAATCTGGTCTCACTGATGGATATCTTCACCATTCTGGTGTTCTTCCTACTGGTGAATTCCGGCGAGGTACAGGTACTTCCCAATGCCAAGGCATTGAGCCTACCTGAGTCACTGGCCGAGGTAAAACCCAGAGAGACCCTGGTGGTGATGGTCAATCATAACGAAATCCTGGTACAGGGGCATCGGGTTATCGACCTCGCCCAACCGCTACCAGTCGGCACCACTCTGCCCGCATTGAAGCGTGAATTGCAGCGCCATGCGGAACGCTCCAAAAGCAGTCCCCTGGAGCCGTTTAAAGGCAAAATCACCATCATGGGTGACAAGAAGATCCCCTACAACTTGTTGAAACGTGTGATGGCCACCTGCGCAGAATCGGAATACCCTCATGTCTCGCTAGCTGTCCTCAGGAAAGCTGAGAAAGCCGACGGAGGACAGACGCTGTGAGCGCCGCTTACCGACACTCCCTTAATCTACCCTGGAACACAGCGACTGCCGATGAACGACGCTTTCAGATCATCACACTCTCAGTCCTCATTGTTGCACTGTTGTTAGGCACCCTGATACCACTCATTGAGCTGCCGGAAAAAGAGCGATTCAAAAAACAGACACTGCCCCCTCGCCTGGCCCGGTTAATTCTGGAACAGAAACAGGTACCTCCTCCAAAACCTAAGCCTAAGATCGTCAAAAAGAAACTGCCGGATCCGAAAAAACCTAAACCAGAGAAAAAGCCTCCGGAAGAGAAAAAGAAACCCGAACCTGCAAAAAAACCGCCCAAGCAGGTAGTAAAAAAGCAGCCCTCGCCTGAGGATGCTCGTAAAAAAGCGGCAAGTTCCGGTCTACTCGCTTTTGCCGATCAATTGGCAGATTTACGTGAACAACAGGTAGTGTCCAGCGTAAAGGGAGTACAGAAATTATCGACCACAGGCAAGAAGACATACCGCAGTCAACGCTCCATCATCTCATCCGGTGTCAGCAAAGGGAGTGGTGGTATCAATACAGCCGCGTTAAGTCGCGATACCGGTGTTGAGGGTCTTTCAGGTCGTAGCACTACAGAGGTACAAAGCAGTGCTATCACGGAGGAGACAAAAGCGGCCAATAGAGGAAAGCTCAAAGGCAAGAACTATAAGGGCAACCGAACTCGGGAAGAGATCCAACTGGTATTCGATCAGAATAAGGGCGCTGTATACGCGTTGTATAACCGAGCCTTACGCAAAGACCCGGCCCTGCGTGGCAAAGTGGTGCTGGAATTGACAATTACCCCTGCGGGCAAAGTGACAAAGTGTGTCATCCTCTCTTCTGAATTAAATGATGCAAAATTAGAGCGCAAGCTTGTCTCACGTATAAAATTATTTAAATTCTCGGCCAAAGATGTGGAAACTGCCATCGTCTCCTATCCCATCGACTTCCTGCCTTCTTGATCCTAGGATGATCATAGGTAGTGTTCGTTCAGAAACGAACATCCTTTTAGAGTCACGTCATCCCGGTGCATGCCGGGATCCAGTGGATTCAGTAGCTTCCTGGATTCCGGCATGCGACGGAATGACGGGAACTATTGTTTCTGGACGGGCACTATGTAGCACTCTTCCAGAAATAGCCTTGCAGACAGAGGAAGTCACATCACTATGCAGCATTGCTCATACGAGCACTGGCTGGACGCCAATCTCACCTACCACCTCCTATGGTGGTTATATCCACTTTGAATGCTTCCCCCAATTGGCTTCTCTTTTTCACATGCCATATGTAGTGATAGAAAATGTGTCCTGAACATAATGGATTTTTTCTTCTGCTGCTGTTAGCCGGCAGCTTGTTGCATCCTGTGAACGCAGCATGGATCAGCATAGATGAGGCTATCATGGGCACAAGGGTCAATGTTCAGATTTGGCATTCAGATGATACCCAGGGGCAAGCTGCCATCAATGCTGTAATGGAGGAATTCCACCGCCTGGACCGAAAGCTGAGTCCCTATATTGAAAGTAGCGAACTCTCGCTACTCAACCGCATGGCAGCGAACAAGCCTGTATCCATCTCCGATGAGTTCTTCCAATTGCTGGAATTATCGATGGATTACTCTGAACTGACCAATGGAGCGTTCGATATCACCTTTGCCTCTATCGGCCATCAATACGACTATCTCAAAGGTATCAAACCGAGTGACAAGCGTATTGATCAGAGCCTATCCCTGATTCAATACAAACATATACAGCTGATACCTGAGAAGCATGCAGTTTTTTTCAAACGCCCTGGCGTTAAAATCGACTTGGGTGGCATCGCCAAAGGTTACGCAGTAGACCGCGGTATTAAACTGCTGCAACAGCGAGATGTAAAACACGCACTTATCAGTGCTGGTGTAGACAGCCGGTTGCTTGGAGATCATATGGGTAGGCCGTGGCATATAGGTATTCAGGCACCACGAGATAGAAAGAGTATGGCCGCCGTCTTGCCCCTTGCAGACAGTGCGGTATCAACTTCAGGTGATTATGAGCGCTATTTCGAGCGTGACGGTGTGCGATATCACCACATCATCAGCCCCAAAACAGGTCGCTCATCCGATACCCTTCAAAGTGTCACTATCATCGGACCCAATGCTACCCGTACCGATGCCCTCTCTACCAGTATCTTCATACTTGGTACGAGCGCTGGTATGGCTTTGATCAATCGCTTAAATGATGTGGAGGCTGTTATTATCGACAACCAGGGAAACATGTCGACATCGGACGGCCTGGCCGATCTTGCTAACCGGCAAACAAGCGAAGCCGCAAATGAACATGAATAGAGAAGTCTTAAATATCATCACTCCTATTTACTAATCAGAACGTAAGCGCCGCAATTCATAAAACTCTTCGGTGAACGCCAGTAGCGTCTGAGTCTCAATCGCCCCCCGTAAATCACGCATCAGTTTCTGGTAGTAATAGAGGTTGTGAATGGTGTTCAAGCGGGCACCAAGGATCTCATTACATTTATCCAGATGACGTAGATAGGCACGGCTGTAGTTTTGACAGGTGTAGCATTCACAGAGTTTATCAAGAGGACCCTCGTCATACTGATGTATTGCATGACGTATACGAACGACACCCTGATGTGTAAAAAGATGGCCATTGCGTGCATTGCGCGTCGGCATCACGCAATCAAACATATCGATGCCACGATGCACCGACTCAACAATATCCTCAGGGGTTCCCACCCCCATTAAATAGTGTGGCCTATCGACAGGTAGACGCATACTGAGAAAGTCGAGAATCCGCCAACGGTCAGCCACTGGTTCACCCACAGAAAGTCCACCGATCGCATACCCATTAAAGTCTATTGCCTTTAAACCCTGTAAGGATTCCTCCCGCAGCCGCTCAAACATTCCCCCCTGTACAATACCGAACAGCGCCGAGGGGTTGTCACCATGGGCGATTCGACTCCGTTCAGCCCAGCGCAGTGAAAGCTCCATAGATACCCTCGTCTCCTCTTCGCTGGCTGGGTAGGGGGTACATTCATCGAAGATCATCATGACATCCGATCCCAACAATCGCTGTACCTGCATCGACTCCTCAGGCCCCATGAATACCTGACTACCATCTATCGGTGATCTAAAAGTGACACCTTGTTCAGAAATCTTGCGCATCTTCCCCAAACTGAACACCTGAAAACCACCTGAATCGGTCAGAATAGGCCTCTCCCAATGGGTAAATCCATGCAGATCTCCATGCTTCTGAATAACCTCTGTCCCCGGTCTGAGCATCAGATGAAACGTATTCCCGAGGATGATTTCTGCCCCCAGTCCGGTCATCTCTTCCGGGGTCATTGCTTTGACCGTGCCATAGGTACCGACAGGCATAAACGCAGGCGTTTCAACAGACCCTCTTGAAAAGCTCAACCGGCCACGCCGTGATGCACCATCCGTCTGAATTATCTCAAATTTCATAAGAAGTTACGTTTCAATTGTCATAGAGATCATGGGTCAAAAGAGAAAAATAATCACATCATCCGTGATAGTAAATGTGAACTTTTATGAGGGTTTTCCCTAATTCAACTTGACAGATCAATCATTATATTAGAAAATGTTTATGTGCTGATCCTTTTGGGTTTGCACATTACACTCCTCCATCCTCCTTTGGTGGAAATTTTTAGCGCGGCATCCCTGCCGCGCTTTTTTTTGCCTGTCTCATTAGTGCCTGTTAAGAACCTACTCTTTATTATCGGCAGGGGTGAGAAACATCGCGTCACCATAGCTAAAAAAACGGTATTGCTTTGAAATAGCATGCTGATAGGCCTGCATGATGCGATCATAGCCGGCAAACGCAGACACCAGCATTAACAAGGTGGATTGTGGTAAATGAAAGTTGGTAATCATTGCATCGACACTGTGGAATCGATATCCCGGTCTGATAAACAACCGGGTATCTCCTTGGTAGGGTTTCAAAATCCCATCACTGGAAGCGGCTTCCAGACTACGCACACTGGTGGTCCCTACCGCTACGACGCGTCCTCCACTTTTGCGTGTATCAGAAACCAGGTCACAAACATGCTCATCAACCTCAACATACTCTTTATGCATGATGTGCTGATCCAGGTCATCCACTCTCACTGGCTGGAAAGTTCCAGCCCCGACATGCAGGGTTACTGTTGCCTGTCTAACACCCATCTTTGTCAGTCGCTCCAATAAGGCATGGTCAAAATGTAAACCCGCTGTCGGAGCAGCTACAGCACCCAGTTTTTGAGAAAAAACCGTTTGATAACGCTCCTGATCATCGGATTGATCTCTACTTTGAATGTAGGGAGGTAATGGCATGTAGCCATGCTTATCCATCAAGCTGAAGAAGTTACCAGATACACATCGCAGGATAAAAAGATCACCTTCACGTCCTTCAACCTCTATGTGATGATCATTATCATCCACTTCCAGCTGAGTCCCCAGTTTGGGCGATTTACCGGCTCGTACATGCGCCAGTGCCAATTCAGGCTGTAAGATCCTTTCTATCAGTATTTCAACTTTTCCACCGCTCATTTTTTTTCCATACAAACGGGCGCGCATTACCCGGGTATCATTGAGCACGAGCAAATCCCCTGGCTGCAGCAAGACTGGAAGATCGGTAAACATCAGATCTTTTGGCTCCATTTCGCCGGACAATAACCCGAGCAGACGGCTTCCGCTCCGCTCATTCTGTGGGAATTGAGCAATAAGTTCTTCGGGTAAGTGATAATCAAAATTGGACAGACGCATAGCGCGCGGATGGTAGCACGTCACAAGAATGCGGTGAATATCCGGTTTCCAAACAGACAGGCGATGGAAATCAATCGTATATAGAAGTCATATTCTGTTGGCCACTGATGAATTGCACAGTTACCACCTAGTGTAGTGTCCTGAATAAAATATTCATTTATAATTCCCAGTGTTCCGGTTTATGGCAAAGGAAGGAAAAAATGAATTCAGCAGT
>JAHXHU010000173.1 GCA_025656375.1 Candidatus Thiodiazotropha sp. (ex Ustalcina ferruginea)
CTGTTATTCGGGGATCCACCAGATCCCGATATTTCACCACTTCAATCCAGGCTGCTATTCTCATGAATATTTATGGGACAGCAGTGATATTCAGGTTTTAATTTTGTCTCATCAGTGTAGCGACTCAGCCCCTGCTGACACGCAGGGCAGCTGGTAAGCAGTTTTATTTCCGGACGGGTGCCTTGATGACGCTTCAAAAGTATGTCGATACCCTTATTCAGTTCTTCTAATTTACTATAGCGCAACTGATTTGCAATGTCAGGTCGGCTGGTGCCCAGTGTACCGGCTTCTCCACAGCAACGGTCACTGAGTAACACAGGCTTACCCATCAATGAGGAGGCCACCTGTTGAGGGTCATACTGTTTAATCGGTGTATGACAGGGGTCATGATAGAGATACTCCGTCGCCAGTGTGCCATCTAACGAGACACCTTTCTCCATCATGTACTCGTGAATATCGAGCAAGCGGCAGCCGGGGAAGATCTTTTCGAATTTATACTGCAGCAGTTGATCCATACAAGTGCCGCATGAGACCAGTACCGTCTTGATATCCATGTAGTTGAGAGTGTTGGCAATGCGGTGAAACAATACCCGGTTCTCGGTTGTGATCTGGCGTCCACGTGCATGCAGTCCGGCCGCGGTCTGTGGATAGCCGCAACAGAGATAACCCGGTGGCAATACAGTTTCTGCGCCCAGTTCGCAGAGCATCGCGAGTGTGGCCATGCCTATCTCGCTGTAGAGGCGCTCTGAACCGCACCAGGGAAAATAGAAAACCGCATCACTCTCTTCGGTATCCTTGCTGGGATTACGAAGGATAGGCACTGAGTTGGCATCATCCAGTTTCAGGGCGTCACGCAGAGTTTGCTTGGGTGGCTCGACGCGAATCGGCTTCTGTAGCATCTCCACCATCAATGTCTGGGGTTTAGGATTACCGGTGGTGGCTTTGGGAGGTTGATCCTTCGGCTTCATCAGTCCCGCTTTTGCGACTAGAGCGTAGCCGAGATTGAGACCCTTAAATCCCCACTCTGCCATACCTTTGCGCATCCAACGGATTGCTGTCGGATGGGTGATATTAAGAAAAGTCATGGCAGCAGCGGTGCCGATGCTGCGTCTTTTCTTGCCCCGGTCGACAAGGATTTTTCGCATCAGGGTGGTAACATCGCCAAAGTCGATATTCACCGGGCAGGGATTCTCACATTTGTGACAGACGGTACAGTGATCGGCAACATCGTTCATCTCGGCAAAGTGCTGAATTGAGATACCGCGGCGGGTCTGTTCTTCATACAGGAACGCTTCCACAATCAGGCCGGTAGCGAGGATCTTATTTCGTGGTGAGTAGAGCAGGTTGGCACGGGGTATGTGGGTCATGCAGACAGGTTTACATTTGCCACAACGCAGACAGTGTTTAATCTCATCGTTGAGGGTGCCGAGTTCGCTCTCCTCGAGTATGATCGCCTCCTGCTCCAACAGACGTAGAGAGGGGGTATAGGCCATTTCGAGGTCAGCTCCGGCGATCAGCTTGCCGCGATTAAACCAGCCCTGAGGGTCGACTTGCTGCTTGTATCGGGCAAAAGCGGTCAGTTTCTCCTCTTCCATATATTGCAGTTTGGTGAGCCCAATGCCATGTTCACCCGAGATGGCGCCATCAAGACTGCTGGCCAGCGCCATGATGCGATCGACGATTCGGTCTGCCTGTTGCAACATGCCGTAGTTGTCGGAATGGACGGGTATGTTGGTGTGTACATTACCGTCACCCGCATGCATATGCAGGGCGACAAACAGCCGTGAATCCCGTAGGCGGGTATGGATCTCGCGCATCGCCAGGCGCAGTCGGCTCATCTCCTGGCCGGGAAAAGATCTCATCCAGACGAGAGGCAATTTCGTGGCGGTAAGAGACAACCAGATCACGTCTCAGGAGCAGGTCAAGTAAGCGGTCGCCGTGCTGGATTGCGTTGCGAGCCGACTCACTCAGCAACACTTTGTGCGACTCAGCCGGTGACTCCAGCTGAGCAAGCAGTTCACTCCAGCGTTGACGGGTCTGACTGACAGCCTCTCGTGCCAGATCGAGCTTGGCTTGCAGGATCGAACGGTTCTCGTCACTTGCCTCAAAGTCATCATCCTGTTTGCGAAGTGAACGGTCACCGACCATATAAGCTAGTACTTCATCGGCAATGAGGATCTTGTTGCTGATCGATTCTTCGATATTGATTCGCTCGATACCACGGCTGTAGTCGGCCAGTCTATCCAGTGGGATGACCACATCCTCGTTGATTTTGAAGGCATTGGTATGGGCTGAAATGGCCGCAGTTCGCGCCAGGTCGAGCCAGAAGTTGCGCCGTGCTTCAGGGCTGCTGGCAATGAAAGCTTCCCCTTCCCGTGCCTCTGTCATATCTACAATGGCAGCGGCAGCTCTCTCCAGCAGCACGCTATTTTCACTGGCGATATCGGCCAGCAGTACCATTTTCGGAGGATCGTGGCGGGGTGCCTTGGTGGAGTATTTGACCGCTTTCAAATAGCGTTCATCCAAGTGCTCAAGACCTGCCAGCAGCACCTCATCGTGTTTGTCGAGATACTCCTTGAGTTCAACAATGGCAGGCACCGCCTTGCCGATATCATTGCCAAAAAATTCCAGGCAGAGGGTGCGCACCTGCTTTGGCATGTGATGGAGAATGAATCGGGCGGAGGTGATCAGGCCGTCACACCCCTCTTTCTGTACGCCGGGTAGCCCGGCAAGAAACTTATCCGTGACATCTTTGCCGAGGCCGGTTCTACGGAAGGTGCTGCCGGGCATTTTCAGGATCTCCGCTTCGCCGATCTGCTTTTTACCGCAGCTTTCGTAGCGGGTGAGTTGAAACTCTACCTCAGCCTGGTCGTGAATCTTGCCTAGGTTGTGATTGATGCGTTCGACCTCCACCCACTCACCATTGGGGGTGACCATGCGCCAACTGGCAAGATTATCCAGTGTGGTGCCCCACAATACGGCCTTCTTCCCGCCGGCATTCATGGCGATATTGCCACCAATGGTGGAAGCGTCCTGTGAGGTGGGGTCGACAGCAAAGGCCAGGTCGCTGGCCTCAGCCTTTTCAGAGACTCGTCGGGTGACGACAACCCCGGCCCCTACCCGTAGGGTGGGTACCTTCTCCTCCACGCCTGGTAACTTGCGTAGTTCAACCTCACTTAGAAAATCGAGTTTCTCGGTATTGATCACTGCGCTATGGGGATCGAGGGGGACGGCGCTGCCGGTATAGCCGGTACCTCCCCCGCGGGGTATCAAGGTCAGTCCAGTATCGATACAGGCCCTGGCGACTGCAGCTATTTCCATTTCCGTGTCTGGGGTGATGACAACAAAGGGAATCTCTACACGCCAGTCCGTAGCGTCAGTGGCGTGGGATACACGGGCAATACCACTGAAATCAACATTGTCCGGCCGGGTCAGACCAATCAAGTTACGCTTGGTGCTGCGACGCAGGGTCAGTAGGTCATCGAAACGGCGTTCAAAGAGATCGACCGCTTCACGTGCAGCATTCAGTAGATGCAATGCCTGCCGATTACTGTTGGCTCGGGTTTCGAACTGGTCGAGACGGTGTTTAAGTGCTTCAATCAGCGCCACGCGGCGTGGCTCATTATCGAGCAAGTCATCCTGCAGATAGGGATTACGGCTAATGACCCACATATCGCCCAAAATCTCGAATAGCATACGAGCGGAACGACCGGTGCGCCGACTGCCACGCAACTCCTCAATCAAGGCCCACATCGGCTTTCCGAGGAACCGGATAACAATCTCCCGGTCAGAAAAGGAGGTGTAGTTATAGGGGATTTCGCGAATTCGCGGCGTAGGCTGCATGTTTTTATTTGACCTGGAGGCATCCGGGGAAGATGGGACAGGCTAGCTATTGTAACCTAAAAAAGAATGGGTCTTTAGTCTACAACTATAGAATTTGTCAATAATTAATCCGGAGCTTTCAAAGGGGGGAATCGATGAAAAGTAATGAAAATGCCACTATTCACTGGTTGGGTGTGATTTCTCTCGTCACCCTGTTACTGGTCGCTCCTGTGGCAATAGCTAATGACATTGAGCGGGCGGTTGATTACCTGCAAGGTGTCATGAACATCTTCAGCTGGAATATGAAGGCAATGGGTAGCATGATGAAAGGCGAAGAGCCCTTCGATCAAAAGGCCTTTGCCCTGCATGCAAGCGATTTGGCAGGAACCGCCACCCTGAATCTACTACCGGGTTTTCCTGAAGACTCTGAATCGGATGAGAGTGACGCCCTTCCTGAAATATGGATGGAGTTCGATGATTTCGAAGAGAAATACTGAAATTTAGGCAGGGTAACCACGGTCTTGAGTGAAGTTGCTGCCAGTGGGGGCGACAAGACGGCTTTAAGCAAAGCCCTGGAAAAAACGAAGGCCTGCCATAAGAAATACAAGAACTAATTCAGAGAAGCTCGATCTCTATTTCACTCTCAGCCAGGATGCGGTCGATGGTACAAGCAATGTTAAATTGATCATTGTCCAGATGGTCACTGCGTATCACACTTGCTTTGGCTGATAGCGGGGGTGTGATGGCTTGGCCTGGAATAATCATGATGGTCAACTTTGTACCGGGTGCCATTTCTTTTTCGAAAGACATGAGTAGTCCGGCACTACTCAGATTTTTTACAATGCCAGAAGAGACCTGGTTCTCCCCATCTTTTCGAAATCGGACCTCTCCGTCAACGGCCATACGATAATAATCACGCTTTTCTGTAAAGTCGTTCATGAATCTGTCACCCCTGGCATTGTCAAATAAGTATACTGACGATTGACTTAATTTATCAGGATGGAGTGGTATCTGTAGCGTAAATAGAGTCAAAATCAGGCGTTTCCTTCCTGAGTTTGCAGAAAATAGCGCCTGATTACCACACATTCCTGGTTAGCTTTGAGTTACGAGTATCAACAAACAAATGCTATGAATTTAGGATTTAGGGTTTTATCTTGTAGCAGGTTATGGCAGCACTCTATGATACAGACCATGAATCCACGAGATTAGAAAGCAGTGTGTATGAGGAGAAGCATGGATATTCGAGTAAGCGCCCTACTGGCTATTTTTTTGGTATTACCAATGTGGATTCAGGCTGGGGATGTCTACCGGTCTGTGGATGCTGAGGGTAATGTGACTTATACAGACACCCCTCAGGGTGATGATGCTTCGGCAGAGAGAATTGAGGTACATCCTGGTCCTTCTGCTGAGTCGATTCTAGAAACCGAGGAGCGCAATGCCGCTATTCGCCAGGCGATGGAAGAGGCCCAGGAGAAGCGTATGGAGAAGAAGGCCTCCAGGGAGGAACGCATGGCAAAGGCGCGAAAGGAGTTGGATGAGGCGGAGGAGATGCTGAGTAAGACCAAAGAGTTCAGTGATGATGATCGTCAAACCTTTGTCAGTGGTAAAAGTCGCATCAGACCAGAATATTATGAACGGGTAAAAGAGGCGGAAGCGGTGGTGGAAGCTGCACGAAAGCGATTTAAGGCGTTACGCGGTTACTGATGCAAGTCTATCTGCGCGGTTACTGATGCAAGTCTATCTGGTGGGGGGCGCTGTCAGAGACAGACTTCTGGGAAGAGAGATCAGAGAACGGGACTTTGTGGTAGTGGGAGGGACACCTGAAGACATGCTGGCCCAAGGATTCCAAAAGGTGGGTAGGGATTTCCCCATTTTTCTCCACCCCCATACCCATGAAGAGTATGCCTTAGCACGCAGTGTACGGCCTTCGGATCATCAGCCGGGTGAGGTCATATACGATGCATCTGTTACCCTGGAGGAGGATCTGGCAAGACGTGATCTCACCATTAATGCCATAGCCGAGGATAATCAGGGTCAATTGATCGATCCTTTTGGTGGTTGTGAGGATCTGCACAATCGTCAGTTGCGTCATGTCTCAGATGCTTTCTGTGAAGACCCGATCCGTATCCTGCGTATCGCTCGGTTTATGGCGCGATACGCTGATCTCGAGTTTACTATTGCACCTGAAACCAGGCAGTTGCTCATTCATATGGTGCAGGCGGGTCAGCTGGACAGGTTGGTCCCTGAGCGGGTATGGCAGGAGCTGGCAGGTGCCCTTGGTGAGCGCAAACCCGAATATTTCTTTGTAACCCTGCGTGAGCTGGGTGCTCAACAGCGAGTATTCCCGGAAATTGATGCGCTCTGGGGAGTTCCTCAGCCAACCCGCTGGCATCCGGAGGTGGATTGCGGTGTGCATACACTGATGGCATTGGCTGTCGCTTGTGGTTTAAGTGAATCGCTGGAAGTCAGGTTTGCCGCACTAACCCATGACTTGGGTAAGGGAACCACGCCAGAACGGATACTGCCAAGCCATTACGGCCATGAGGGGCGTGGAGCACGCATAGTGGAGCAGCTTTGTGATCGCCTCAAAGCCCCTGTCCGTTTCCGCGAACTCGCTTGTCGATGTGCTACCTATCATGGCTATCTACATCGACTCCACGAACTTCAGCCTAAAACCATACTTAAATTATTGATGGGTCTGGATGCCTTTCGGCAACCACAGCGAGTGTCGGATTTTGTTTTGGTCTGTCAGGGCGATTTCCAGGGGCGGGATGGCTTTCAGCAACGCCCCTACCCGCATGCACAAACCCTTATTCAGTTATACCAGGCCGCTTCTGAAGTGACATCAGAGACAGTGGATGCCACGCTGATAGGCAAGTTGTTGGGCGATGCGATACGCAGGGAAAGGGTGGCTCGAATCGATAATGAGATGACGCTGATAAAACAGACCCATCCAAGAGAGTCTTTGATCTCATGATGGATTTCGGGACTTCCAAGTCCCCGAAATCGACTCGATCTTCGACAACCTGTTATGGCCCCGGAC
>JAHXHU010000391.1 GCA_025656375.1 Candidatus Thiodiazotropha sp. (ex Ustalcina ferruginea)
CGGGACTTCTTCATTGTAGATTCTCCTTTTCGTAATCATAATTGGAAAATTCTACTTTTGAACCCCGTTATTTTTTGGGGGGATTACCATTCAGTGTCTATTTCAAAACACCCTATCTTCATCTCCCAATTCATGTGCAAAAGTCCCAGGTTGGTGATGTGGATGCAGGTCATCAGTTTCTACCTGCTGCGTTCCGGTTTTTTGATTGGCACTCCTGGGCGCATATCGAAGGCAGGGTTGAATGGCACGGAGAGTACCGGATTGATATCAAGGGGGAGGGCGTGTCCGTCATCACCGGCTTCAGTTACTGGAGTCTGGAACCACCCGCTCCTCAAGAGACTTTTGGCCTCAGATTGGCAGAAGGCGCCAGGATCCTGTGGGATCAGCTTATAGTCAGGGTGAAATTCGCCCCTCTGTACTGGATGATTGAACCGAAAAACAGCAGTCATAATGTAGTAGCGATAAAAGATACCGAGCTGGCCATGTTGATTGTCTCTTTGTCTGAAATCGGCAGCGGCAACCGACAGGTGTATAGCAAGGCGGTTGAGCGTTTGGAAGAGTGGGTGACATTAAAGGCTCAACGGAAAGGCGCAGAACAGGCTCTGTTGGTATTCCTCATGTCTATCAGGGATTGGGGACCCTTAGGTATGGAGCCGTTATATGCAGGATTAAAAGAGGTTATGGAGCGACTGCCTCTAGCGGATAAAGAGAGAGTCCTGTTCGATTTTTATGCCGATAACTGGGGCGTTTGGAATAATCGGAATGGTCGATTACTCACAGTAAAAATTCTGCAGGCGTTGTCGACAGAAAAGGCGCTTTTTACCCTTACTGCAATCTCCAAGTATGTGAAAAACCAAGCTGTCTCGCCTGAAGAGTTGGCGGTGGTTCAAGCAGCAGTCGATGCTATCGGCAAAAAACTAAGGAAACTCTGAGCCATCCTTTCATTCAGGAAAGTTAGCTTTGATTCGAGCTGCCGGTTCATGCTCATTTCATGCCGGATAAAATTAACATGCTACTATGGTTATACGCAGATAGAAAAATTTAATAGTTTGGCGGTACGACGCTGACAAATTAGGGCATTTGCCGCTAAAAAAATACCATTTTTTTTAAAGCGCTTTATTAACAATGCGCTATCACTTTGGAGGTAGAGATGGGCACAACCCGTGACATAGTGGTACTGAGTTCGGTACGCACAGCTGTTGGTGGTTATGGCGGTTCACTAAAGAGTATTGCACCCTGTGAATTGGCGGCAACCGTTATACGGGAGGCCGTGCAGCGAGCTGGGGTTGATCCCAGCACTGTCGGACATACAGTATTGGGAAACGTTATTCATACTGAACCGCGGGATATGTATGTATCTCGGGTGGCATCGGTAAACGCCGGTCTACCTGTCGATACGCCTGCTTTTACCCTGAATCGCCTATGTGGCAGCGGTCTCCAGGCAATCGTCTCCGCCACCCAGCAGATTGAAACCGGCCATTGCGATATTGCGGTCGGTGGCGGTGTTGAGTGCATGAGCCGTGCTGGTTATACCTCAACCAGCCAGCGTTGGGGCGCGCGCATGGGTGATAGCGCTATGGTAGATATGATGGTGGGTGCACTGACGGATCCCTTTGAGGGTGTGCATATGGGCATTACCGCAGAAAATATCGCCGAAAAGTGGGGAGTAACGCGGGAGGATCAGGATCAGCTGGCGGTCGAAAGCCATAGACGTGCTGCGGCCGCATGGGAGGAGGGGCGTTTTAAGGAACAGATAGTGCCGATCGAGATCAAGTCCCGCAAAGGTTCGATACTGTTTGAAAAAGATGAGCATTTTCGCGCCGATGCCGATATGGCAGGGATGGCCAAGCTTCGTCCCATTTTCAAGAAAGATGGTACGGTAACTGCCGCAAATGCCTCGGGAATCAATGATGCGGCATCTGCGATTGTATTGGCGGCAGCGGAGACGGTTGAGGCGAATGGCCTCAAACCTATGGCGCGGCTGGTTGGCTACGCTTTAGCGGGTTGTGAACCAAAATACATGGGTATAGGTCCGGTGCCGGCGGTCAAGCGTTTGCTTGAGGATACCGGTATGTCAATAAGTGACTTCGATCTATTTGAGGTCAATGAAGCATTTGCTGCCCAGGCCTTGGCCGTCGTTCGAGATCTTGATCTGCCTATGGATAAGACCAACCCTAATGGTAGCGGCATCTCGCTGGGACATCCTATTGGAGCAACCGGGTCGATTGTTACTACCAAAGCGATCCATGAACTGCATCGTACCGGTGGACGTTTCGCGCTGGTCACCATGTGCATTGGAGGTGGTCAGGGGATCGCAGCGGCCTTTGAGCGAATGTAATCAAATAACATACCAACAACCAAGAAGAGGAGACTATCAATGGGACGTGTTGCATTAGTGACTGGAGGAACCCGCGGGATTGGTGAGGCTATCAGTGTAGCCCTGAAAGGGGCGGGTTATACGGTTATCGCAAATTACGGTGGTAATGACGAGGCGGCGCAGAAGTTCACCGGACGCACCGGCATCCCTGCCTTTAAATTCGATGTTAGCGATTATGATGCCGTACAGGACGGCATTGCGAAGATCGAGGAGGAGTTCGGTCCGATAGAAGTACTGGTTAACAATGCCGGTATTACCCGTGACGGCACCATGTACAAAATGAACTTCGAGAAATGGGACAAGGTCATACAGACCAATCTGGCCTCCTGTTTCAATTCTTGTCATGCGGTTGTTGGGGGTATGCGTGAGCGGGGATTCGGCCGCATCGTCAACATCGGGTCTGTCAATGGCCAGGCGGGTCAGTACGGGCAGGTAAATTATGCTGCGGCAAAATCGGGTATCCACGGCTTCACCAAGGCACTCGCTCTGGAGGGAGCCAGTAAGGGCATCACGGTCAACGCCGTCGCGCCAGGTTATGTGGCAACCGACATGGTGCGAGCTGTGCCGGAAGCGGTATTGGAGAAAATCATCAAGACTATCCCGGTTGGTCGTCTTGGTGAACCGGAAGATATTGCGCGTTCGGTGTTATTCCTCGTTGCCGACGAGGCCACTTTCATCACAGGCTCGACACTCTCTGTGAATGGTGGACAGCATATGTATTAGCGGTTCGGTTTTCAGAAGACTCCCAGGTCTACGCGAATGTAGACCTGGGGAGAGTGCCGCGCAGACATCGAGCAAAGGTGGGTAAAAAACTAGAGGTTTATTTCATAACTTGACACATAACAATAAATTTGGATGAAAATTAGGGGAAACGGTGACTGCCATCCCACTGTTATAGATAATTGTCGTGTACGATCAATAAAAAAGAATTCAACATTTTTAAAATGTAAAACATTACTCCTCCACAGTTTTACTCTGGTGGGGTTATTAATACCTGTAGATCAAACCATAGTTCTAACGACTATTTGGCATTCAGAATTAATTTGAAGTGTTATTTAGGAAGATTGAATGATGGCGCGACAAAGCTAAATATTCGGATATTTCATTATGCCTAATAAAGCACCAGCCCCGATAAACGATAACCATGCGATTGATATACTTATTAAAAAAGCAAGAAAGAATAACCATCTCGCTAGCATGAAGTATTTCATGAGGAAGAAGGCGATCAATCAGTCATGCGCTGATACCCCTAAAGTTAACTAAATAATCCTCTGCCAGTACCCCCCCGCTTCCCCAGTGAGCGTGTTGTTTTATCTGAGTCATGAACCGCCCAATAGCTTCTGTATCGAGACGATCGCTTCCAGCGTAATGTTGCTATTCGATTTATAATTCATGAGGATGACCGCACCATTTCCTCATTCGAAATAGAGATTCTGGGTATTTTAGAAGAGAGGGAGCTATGAACCACAAACTATCCTTGTGGCTAACTATATGCCTATTGGCACTACCCTTGCGGACCAGTGCTCTGGAAGAGGTTGGCACAGAGATTCTGAATACCTGTCTGAGTGAACGGCAGGCATTGATAGGCGATCCCACTGCCGCTATTCGTTACGGTCTTTGCCTCGGTTATCTAAAGGGGATAGCCGATACCCTCAATGGAACTGAGTTCTGTTTACCAGAGACGGGTGAAACGGCCATTATTACCCAGCGACTGAAGCAGGCTTATGTTAGCTATGCATTAGAACACAAGAATGCCCTGAGAAAGCCTGCCATCCAGACTCTCGTTCCGGCCCTTAAGAATACGTTTCCCTGCAGCAGATAGTTTTTTCCACAAGCCCTAGTGGGGGTAAACATAAACTTAAGACTCCTCACATTTCTTGCGAATCTATTCAACTCGAATAGTGGTTTTAATATTTATATCTGAAGGTGGTTTAATCCTGAATAAACCAGGAGAGACAAGAATACTAACAGCATTCCCCTGCTTGCAACGTTGTTTCTCATGCAGCAATTTAAGTGACGCCCTTGGTATTCAAATAGGTCCCCAGGCTTTTATCGCTGTTGGAAACATGGAAAAGAAACCAATCAGATGAGACATCGTAATCGGAGCAGAAAGTCGGATATCTCCCACTTGAGACAGCCGCCACAAGATTATCTAGATGTTGAAGTAAAACCTTGTGCTCATTCTTGTGGCTTTCACTACCGGGAAAGTCGTATTCATTCATATACCGCTCTTCCGTAGAGAAGTGCATGTGGGTGAAATCGACCAGTTCAACTAATAGTCTCTTTAATATAGATTTTTCACGGCACTCTTCTACTGCAGTGTGAAGATTATTGACTATTTCAAGCATCTTCTGGTGTTGAATATCTATTTCGCCGACATTCACGCTATATTCATCGCACCAGCTAACGATTGGCATATTGTTCTCTCAGTTGATTAAAAAAAGCTTATTGAGTCATTCCAGGTGGATTTGATTATCTGCAGCACCACGATTATATTCTGTATAAGTACGAGCTGATAAACTAGCTGATTTACTCCCCATTCAGATAGGCTTTAGCTTGATGTAATGGTGATGAACCAAGTAATAATCTTTTTTATGGTGTTAACGCAAATCAGATTCACTGGTACACCTGCATCTAAGGATTATGATCTATTTTAAAAAAATCACACCTATCGCTGATAAGAGTTTATCCACCTGAAAGTGCAGGTGGGAGGTCGATAGGTAACTGACATGCATTTGTATTGTGCTGATATGCAAAGTCACTTACCTATCGAGGGGATGTCGTAAAGTTCAGTGTTCACATCCTCTCCTCGACCTCAATTAAACGATATCATATGCTTAATTTGGATAGTGATGTTCCAATTGCAATCATAACTGGCAATTAAGTTTCCATAGCCCCTATCTGATCTGTTGTTGATTTGAAATAATTACGAGGTAAAACAGGAGGTAAGCTGTCTGTATTGTTGTTGGCGCGTGATTTGCGCAGCATATTGCCAACCGTTAGAGATACCGATACTGGAGCCGGATTATGACAGAAGCACCCAATGTGCTGATTCTGGGGATCGGGAATCTTCTTTGGGCCGATGAAGGATTTGGAGTGCGCGCCTTGGAGGTATTACAGCGCAACTATCAGTTTCCTGACCATGTACGTCTATTGGATGGAGGCACTCAGGGGATTTATCTTGTTCAGCATATTCGCGAAGCACAGATCCTGGTGGTCTTCGATGCCGTGGACTACGGTCTCCCGGGAGGCACACTGAAACAGGTGGAGGGTGAAGAAGTCCCCAAATTTATGGGCGCTAAGAAAGTAAGCTTGCACCAGACCGGGTTTCAGGAGGTGCTTGCCATGTCTGAGATGCTTGGAAACTACCCACAACATTTACTGTTGCTGGGTGTGCAACCCGCTGAGCTGGAAGATTATGGGGGGAGTCTTAGGGAACCGGTTCGAGCTCAGATAGAACCTGCGATTCAGATCGTACTCGCCTATTTGCAAGGTTTTGGTATCCAGGCAAAACGACGTGACATACCCTTGTGCCCGGATACGGGATTGCAGGGTTCGATCTCTGACATACAGCGTTATGAAGCCGAGCGGCCATCAGAGCAACATGCCTGTCGTGTCGGTGATGCCAGAGTGCTGGAGTCGGATCGGTTCGATCTGGCCTACCGGCCGATCCAGATTGAAGAGGATGCCATTCATGTGGATGTGGATGCGCACCTTGATAAATACCGGGGCATTTGATGTGTATCGGTGTGCCGATGCGAGTGATCTCCACCATGCCCGGTTTTGCTGTATGTACAGGTTTGGGTGGACAACGTCGGGTAGATACGCTGCTGGTGGGTGACCAGCCGGTCGGAAACTGGTTGCTGGTGTTTCTCGATGCTGCTCGTGAGGTATTGACTGAGGAGCAGGCCAGTCGGATTCGACAAGCCTTGGATGCCCTTGGTCTTGCTTTCCGTGGTGAGACATATGTTGACCACCTGTTTGCCGATCTGGTGGATCGCGAGCCACAACTGCCTTTACATCTTCGGGCGCCAAAGTAGCAGGAGACTCCTATGCCTTCATCGCTGATCAGAGACCTTATCGATAATAAAGGCGTCGCCCTGATCGATGAACAGACACTGGAAAGGTTCACCCAATCCCATAAGCAGAGTGTGCTCTTTTTTACGGAGAACCCGTTACAGTTTCCCGAGAGTAATGATGTGGCTGTGGTATTGCCTCTATTGATGGAAGCATTTGCTGATCGTCTTCAGATAGCGGTTGTAGATCGTCGCAGTGAACATCAGCTTCATGCCCGTTTTCCTTTCGATGGTTGCCCGGCTCTGGTAATGCTCAGGGATGGGGAGTATGTGGGTGCCATATCCCGTATGCAGGACTGGGATGTCTACCTCACTGAGATTGAGCGTCTACTAACTACCGAGCCGTCCTCAACAGCCACATTCAAGGTGCCTGTGGTGAGTGCAGGCAGTCACAGTCAAT
>JAHXHU010000093.1 GCA_025656375.1 Candidatus Thiodiazotropha sp. (ex Ustalcina ferruginea)
CTAATAGCTTGAAATCGCTAAGGATGGTGACCTTCCTACAGAGGACTTTCACCTCATTAGTTCATACCCATGCTGGGCGTACACAAGGTGCGGCAGGCCGCACCCGCACCTGTCGTAGGTAGGGTGCAGCCTGCCACACCAAAAACCCAATAAATTCTCCCCCACGACCTATGCATCGCTGCCACACTACCCCTCCATGCCGCTAAATCGCGGCCAAAAAAATGCCGGACGGGTTGAGACAATCTCACCGTCCGGCCAGGGGGTTGCTATTCGGTTTGCTTCTTTGCCTTAGCCCGCAGCGGCCTCTACCGCTCCACGCTCACTACCCTGCGGCTCCATCGCCGGCATCTCCGAGGCCTTCTTCTCACCCGGCACAAAGAAGCTCCAGATGTAGACCACCAGACCGACCAGGAAGCCAACCCCGGCGATCAGCCGCAGCCAGTAGAAAAGCGCAATCTTGTCCTGTACCACCAGGAACGACAGCTGCGTGTCACTGAAGCGCTGCAGATAGACCTGCAGGATGCCCGCGCCCGTCAGGAACAGGGTGATGAACACGATCGATACCGTCATCAGCCAAAACGCCCACATCTCGATCACCTGCGCCCGTTCGCTGTTCGCCTCTCGGCCTCGCAGGATCGGCATCGCGTAGCTGATGATCGCCAGATTGATCATGACATAGGCCCCGTAGAACGCCATGTGTCCATGGGCCGCAGTGATCTGGGTGCCGTGAGTGTAGTAGTTGACCGGCGCCAGGGTGTGCAGAAAACCCCACACGCCCGCGCCCAGAAACGCCATCACCGCCGTACCCAGCGCCCACAGCGTGGCCGCCTTGTTCGGGTGATTACGCCGCCGCTTGTTGACCATGTTGAAGGCAAACACCGTCATCATGAAGAACGGTATCGGCTCCAGGGCGGAGAAGATCGAGCCCCACCACTGCCAGTACTCCGGCGTACCGATCCAGTAGTAGTGATGCCCGGTACCTATGATGCCGGTGATCAGGCTCATGGCGATGATCAGGTAGAGCCACTTCTCGATGATCTCCCGGTCCACGCCGGTCACCTTGATCAGCACGAAAGCGAGGATCGAGCCAAGAATCAGCTCCCACACCCCTTCTACCCACAGATGGACCACCCACCACCACCAGAATTTGTCCATCACCAGGTTGGTCGGGTTGAAAAAGGAGAACAGGAAGAACACCGCCAGACCGGTCATTCCCATCAGCAGCACCAGGGTGACCACGGTCTTACGCCCTTTCAGGATGGTCATGCCAATGTTGAACAGAAACGCCAGCGCAACCACTACAATCCCCAGCTTGGTGATCGTCGGCTGTTCTAGAAACTCGCGTCCCATGGTCGGCAGCAGGGCGTTGCCTGTGATCTCCGCCAGGGTCGCATAGGGCACCAGCAGGTAACCGGCCACCGTCAGGGCCGCCGCCACCAAAAAGACCCAGAACATCAATGTCCCCAGCCATGGCATGTGCAGCTCCGTCTCCGACTCTTCCGGCACCAGGTAGTAGGCCGCCCCCATAAATCCCATCAACAACCACACGATCAGCGCATTGGTATGCACCATACGCGCCACGTTGAACGGGATCTCCGGGAACAGAAAGTCTCCCCATACATATTGCAGACCCAGGATCAGGCCAAACAGTATCTGTGCCACAAACAGGCCAATCGCTGCGATAAAGTACGGCATCGCCACGACCTGGGATTGGTATTTGAACGTCATTTTCGTCTCCTCACCTTGTCTCTCTTTCAGTCTCCGCAAACCTTAACCCTGGATGTTCGGCGGCCAGTCGGCCGTGTCGATCTCTGAGGCGTACTGCAGAAACTCTGCGATGGCAGCCAGCTCTTCATCGCTGAAATCGAACTGGGGCATGCTCCGGCGACCGGGTATCCCTCCCTTCGGACGGCTTTTGATAAATCCCATGATCGCCTCCTTGCTGTTGCCAAAACGCTGGTAGACATTGCCCAGCTCCGGCGCAAAATAGGCCCCCTCTCCCAATAACGTGTGGCAACCTATGCAGTCATTCTCTTCCCATAACTGCTTGCCCTGCGCGATCATCTGGCCCCGCTCCGTGGTCGGGTCCAGCACCGCTCGCTGGTCTCGCTCCGGCAGCGCCAGATGGGTGTCAAAGGTCAGCGCCAAAAATAGTAAAAAGAAAAACGCCGTACCCCCATAAAAGATGTTCCGCGACATCTCCTTCGTGAACGCCTGTGCCATCACTCTCCTCCCAGCTCTTTTGTGGTTCAGTCCCGGCTATTAGAAAGCAGTACCTGTTTTGGGCCTTGATTTTCATCAAATGGCGAAACAGTAAATTAAGGCACCATTCCGTCACGAGCTGATACTTGAGATAATCTGCCGCTTAGTAATAAACCGGAACCCCCACGAATTCCCCAAGAGTAACTATACTGCCTAATGCTTAGCCTGATTTTGGCTCTATCCGGAGCTATCGGTGCTGTTTGAAGATAATAAACTCATGGTGTCATCTAGATGAACTTCGATATACGCATGGCTCACCTGTTTTCCTCACTGGATGACAATCAGGTCAGACAGGTCATGGAAAGCAGCCACATCAGTACATTTCAGGATGGAGAATCACTCTTTGAAACCGGTGATGAAGCAAACCGCTTCTTTCTGGTGATTGGCGGGCAAGTCAAACTGTTCCGTGTCTCATCCAATGGTGATCAAAAAATCATTGATATCATTCAGCCGGGTAATACCTTTGCTGAGGCGCTGATGTTCATGGAGCACCCGATCTATCCTGTCTGCGCGGAGGCATTGGGTCCAGCTAAGATAATCTCATTCGACTGTAAGCGATTTCTACAGATTCTCAGTCAATCCTTCTCTGTCTGCTTCAGAATCATGGGGACCATGAGCCAGCGTTTAAGAGGACTTATCAAAGAAATCGATGATCTTACTCTTCAGAGTGCCACTACCAGGATGTGCGCCATGCTGTTGCGCAGAATGGAAGAGATTGGAAAATCCCACTTCACTCTGCCTGCAGCGAAGGGAGTGCTGGCGGCTCGTCTATCGATGAAACCGGAAACCTTCTCAAGAATACTGCAAAACCTCTCTTCGAAAAATATCCTCAACACAAAAGGTAATGAGATACAGGTCATCGATACTGAGTTATTGAGATCGCTTGCTCACCTGGAATCTGTGCTCGGCCTGGAACCCGAGGTACACTGCACTTTATCAGGTGCAAAGTCGCTACATTCTGACTGATCTGAATGTGCAGTTCTGTTAAGTACCCTTTTATTTCGATGCAACCGGATCACTACCTATCCGTTTTTCATGCTTATGTCTGATTGTATTTTTTAACCTGCTGTTTGATTGATGCAACCATTACATCGACATCGTCTGATTCTTGGGATCTGCTGTCACGCACCTTTAAACTATCCGAAAATCGGAGCGCACCATCTTCACAGAGAATACCCAGCATTTTGTTGTGCTTGTTTTTAAGGATTGTTTTCACACGATCCGCTGATGGGTGTCTTACGCAGAAAGTTGACCACCCAAATTCTCTTAGGATGATCAATCCTAACTGTTGTTGCTCATTCAGGTAGCTCTTAGGGTCAGATGGTATGGCACTAATACCAGTACGTCTTTCCACGGATAATCCCAAAAAATCATGTGACTGATAACTGTGACGCAAATAAAATGCCAAATGATTGTAATAAATTGTAAAACAAGGAGATAGAAAAACGATAAGTGTCTGCGTAAATCACAGAGCGTGTGGTCTGTAAAAAAAAAACCGACAATGATCTCTACGGCCATACTACTAGGACCTGTTAACACTTATTTGATTGCCGCTTTGTGCCTGAAAAAGCACCAAATCCGGACACTGCCCCTCTATGACAAAGGCTCCTATTATTAGTAATAAGCTATTAGATTATTAACGGCAATAGAATTACTGGATTACTGATCCAGACATTACCTGCCTTATCTCGGATAGCATGCTCATAGGTATAACGGGGAATTGTAGGGAGTTATCCTTATCAGTATCTATTCTGTGTCATACAGGGGATGATCGTTACATCTTAATACTCAAAGATCCCATGCTTGAGAACATTTAGAGAACCACTATTATTGCCCTACCTGCCATTGTCTTCTGAACACAAAACTTCAATTAATTTTCAGGTGCAAATAAAAAGGCCTACGATTTCTCGTAAGCCTTTAATTTATATGGCGTCCCCAAGGGGAGTCGAACCCCTGTTACCGGCGTGAAAGGCCAGTGTCCTAGGCCTCTAGACGATGGGGACAGGTCTTTGCTCAGGCTCCGAATTGGAGGCCACATGCAAAGTGGAGCGCGAAATCTACGGTACTTTCCCTATTGTGTCAAGGCCATGCGCCCAGGTATTTTATATTATTCTCTCTACATGCCTCACTCAAACAGATTGGGCCAAATGGTGATTAAGTCTGGAATAAAAGAATATGCTGTACCGTCTCGATCGGCTGTCTATCGTGCTGGGGAAAACCTACCAGAAACCCCTGGATATAGTCGCACCCCTGGTGCTGCAGAAATGCCAATTGCGCCTCATTCTCGACACCTTCAGCCACCACATTAATATTAAAGGCGTGAGCCAGCTGCACCATGGCCTGCACCAAACTGGCGTCGTTTGCATCTACGTCTACATTACGGATAAAGTCCATGTCGATCTTCAGTAAATCGAAGGGAAACTGACGTAGATGGCTGAGAGATGCCTGGCCAGTGCCAAAGTCATCCAGGGCAATTCTTGCCCCCAATGCCTTTGACTGCTGCAAAAACTGATCTGCTTCAGCCAACTCCTGGGTGAGGATATCTTCGGTTATCTCAAGTATCAGACTCCCAGGAGAAATCTTTCCTGATACAAGGTTCTGTAACAGATTACGGCAGAAGACCGGGTCATTGAGTAGTCTGGCTGACAGATTGATAGAGATAGCCACTTTCTCGCTCCTCAGTCTGCTCTGCTCCTTTTGAAAGAGACTCGCTTGTTCTAGAAGGGGATCAAATAGGGTACTGATCAGACCGGTCTCATCCAATACAGAGAGAAAGTGATCCGGTGAGAGAATTCCACGATCTGGATGTTGCCAACGTAATAGAGCCTCAAAATAGAAAAGCGCACCGGTATGTGAATCCAGGATGGGCTGAAAATGGAAGGTGAATTCACCAGACTCAACCGCATGACGAATCTCATTTTCCCTTTTTAGCCCTTCTGAGGCGCGCTTAGTCATTTCACCACTGAAGAACCGATAGGCGGCGCGTCCCTGCCTTTTGGCCTCATACATGGCAGTATCTGCGTCCCGTATCAAGTAATCGACAGAGACGTCATCGTAGGGTGCCACAGCTATACCTATGGATGCTGAGACACGCAGTTCATGTCCGGCTACGACGGCCGGTTGCTCCACGGCACGTAATATCTTTTCAGCCAGGGGTGATAAATCCTCGCGACTTGAAATGCCTTCAATAAGGACAGCAAATTCGTCGCCGCTCAATCTGGCTACGGTATCGGAGCTGCGCATCAATGATGTCAAGCGCTCAGCGATAAGCTTAAGCAACTCATCCCCGACCAAGTGGCCCAGGCTGTCATTGACCTGTTTGAAACGATCCAGATCGAGAAACATGAGTCCCACCAGACCATCGCCCCTCAGGGCAATGGCCAGTGCGTGCTCAAGACGATCATGAAACAGGATCCGGTTTGGTAGTTGAGTCAATGCATCATGGTGGGCTACGTGATCGAGATGGCGCTGACGATTACGTACCTGTTTACGCATTTCACTGAAAGCATCAACCAGGTCTTGAGTCTCACGTAGATTTCCTATTGGCTGTGAGATAATTTCCAGTCCCCCCCTTGCCTCCTGCTTCAGAGCCAATGCCGTCTGTGCTATTGGCCGTATAAGATTGCGTTTAATAAACTGATAGGCGAGAAAGAGCATCAGCAGACCCAACATCGCCATACCAAGAATAGATAGGGACAACAGCTTAGCCGTTTGTGTGAGTTGGGTGATACCATCTGCTGATTGTGTATCGAGATTGAGATCGATACTGGAGAATCGAAAACGCATGCGTTCGAGCAGCGGAGTAATTGTTTCACGCATACCATGCAGGTCCACCCGCCATGTGGGTTTATCCATAAATACCATGACCTGTTCTAAACTGTTCATCCAGGATTTAAAATGAATCTTCATCTTCGTAATACTCTCTGAAGAGACAAAACCCAAACTCTCACTATCAAAGCGGCGCTCAAAATTGTGCAGACGATCAATAAACCGTTCAGCAAAATCAAAAATATTATCATAGTGGCCATTCGATCCCGCCCTAAGGCTAGTTGAAAAGAGACCAAAACGGTTGGCCACCATGAGCCGCATTTCCCCGGTCATTCCAAGCCAGAGGGGCTGTAAAGTTGTTATCTGTGCAATCACATCAACTTGCTCATCGAGCAATACACCTACCTCCACTTCTTGAAGCAAAAGCTGGAGTTCACTCAACATCCCCTTGTTGTGCGGGTACATCTCCTCCAGCATCAGTTTCATAGCGGGGAACCAGCTCTCAACATCCCGGCGAACATCAATCAACTTTTGAACTTCTTTTTCCAGCAGTCGCTTGTCCTCTAGCAAACCACTGGCAAGTTCAGCTTCTCCAGAGGGAAGGCGTCTCAAGGCACCAGCCAAATCGAGTAATACCTGTTCAAGCTGTTCCAGCGTGTTCTCTGTAACATCCAAATCCTTTACTCTCGGCTCAATGAGAATACGCTGTAGATGGTTTAAGAGGTTCACAAGTGAGTCTTCGATCTCGTGATGTCATTTATGCGTCCCAGGCATAAAAGACACTCGATCTTTGACAGCCTATTCATGCCCCTGCCGTC
>JAHXHU010000114.1 GCA_025656375.1 Candidatus Thiodiazotropha sp. (ex Ustalcina ferruginea)
AAACTGTTATTCGGGGATCCACCAGATCCCGATATTTCACCACTTCAATCCAGGCGCTGCTATTCTCATGAATATTTATGGGACAGCAGTGCCTTGAGTTATATTCAATGTGTTTTCTAATACCAGCCTTCCCGCAGGCAGGTGAATTTCACCTCCACTGTATCCCAATGAGTTGATTGCACAACAAAGGGTGTTTTCAGTAAAGTCCTTATCAGCTATTGCAATGATGGTTTGTCTACGTTCCTTAAATTGCTTCTGCAGATTGGTAAAATCGAGGGGAGTCGGGTGATTATAATGCTTATCTGCGAGTTCCATGCGTTCGAACAGTGCCCAGCTTGGCTGAGCTAACCTAAGCTTTGATGATTGGAGTTTGCTGAGTATTCGTTGTTTTAACAGAACTGGCCTTAACATCCTACTTTGAATTCCTTAGCATATTAGGTGTTTAGGAAGCAATGGTAGCGTATTGGAAAAGGGTTATATAGCAGGAGTTGCAGATTCCGGGGTAAATAGGTAGAATCCGCCGCTTCCCGGTGCCCGACGACACGCTGGTTTCCCTAAATAGTGGATGCTAAGCGGGTGGGCCGGGCATCACTCCTTGCCTTACTGCCAATGCAGAAGGCTGCCTAACCCGAAGGGAGAGACAATGAGGCACTATGAAGTCGTGTTCCTGGTCCATCCGGATCAGAGTGAACAGGTACCAGCTATGATCGAGCGTTACCGCTCGGGTATCGAAACCAAGGGCGGAGCTATACACCGCCTGGAAGATTGGGGACGTCGCCAGCTGGCCTATCCCATCAATAAAATCCACAAGGCACACTATGTGCTCATGAACATCGAATGTGGTGGCGAGGCACTGTCCGAATTGGAGAGCGCTTTCCGTTTCAATGATGCCGTTATTCGCAATCTTGTAATCCGTCGTGATGAGTCCATCTCTGAAGTCTCGCAACTGGCCAAGTCCCAGGAAGAGGAAGAGAGAGAGCGCTCATCTTCACGCAGCTACAGTGAAGAGAGTCGTGATGCTGCTGTCGATGCAGATGCATCTACAGATACAGATATGGGTGCAGATGATGAGGGTGCTGTCGAAGTGACAGATGAAGCCAAATCGCCGTCTGAAGAAGATTGATCGATTGGATTGAGATAGGAGTTAGAAATGGCACGTTTTTTTCGTCGTAAGAAATACTGCCGCTTTACCGCGGAAGGTATCACTGAGATCGATTATAAGGATTTAAATCTTCTCAAGGCCTACGTCAGTGAAAGTGGCAAGATTGTCCCTAGCCGCATTACGGGTACGAAGGCAAAGTATCAACGTCAGCTGGCAACCGCTATCAAGCGTGCCCGCTATCTGGCGTTGCTGCCTTACACAGATCAGCATTAAGAGGGGTTTTCACCCACCGAGTAGCGGAAAATGAAGGCATTGGCATCGTTTGTGATGCGTGGTCCATCCCAGTCAGCGATGGCAACCACGGTCCTGACTATGCTGTCTCTGATTTTTCCATTCATCGGTATGCTCGGTAGCGCCTGTGTGGGATTGGTTTTCCTGCGCCAGGGGGGCAAGGCTGGGAGTAAAACACTACTTCTATCAACCCTGGCAGCGGCCCTGTTGATGGGGGTGATTTTTAATAATCCCCTGCCTGCACTGGGTCTTTTTCTTGTGCTTTGGACACCGGTCGGATTGCTCAGTATCGTGTTGCGAAATACACGCTCACTGTCCTTGACGACCCAGGTCGGTATTGGATTTGGCCTATTGGCTGTGGTGGTGCAGTACATCAGCCTGGGACAACCAGCGGAGTTTTGGCAGGGGTACCTGCAGCCGATGGGGCAGCGCTTTGTTGACGCCGGTTTGTTTGACCAGGCTCAAAGCCTACAAGTGGTAGAGCAGTTGTCGACTGTGATGTGCGGTGCAGTAGCGGTGGTGTTTCTACTGCAACTGGTTTGCAGCCTTTATCTGGCTCGTTGGTGGCAGGCGACGCTATATAACCCTGGTGGGTTCGCCATTGAATACCATCAATTGCGGGTGCATTGGGTGGTGGGTCTGATAGGTACCTTAGCCATGCTGCTTATGCTGATGCCGGATGAGATTGCCCCAGCCGCCCTTAACTGTCTGGGTGAGGTTTTTCTGGGAGTGCTTTTTCTGCAGGGACTTGCAGTGGCACATGGCGTTTTCAAAGGAATGAAATCCGCGCAGCTCTGGTTGGTGTTGACCTATTTATTGCTGATTGTGTTCATGCCACAGATGGTGATGCTGTTGACCGGCATCGGTCTGATGGATGTTTGGATAGATTTTCGAGCCCGCTTTAAAAATACACAGAGTGGGTAAGAGGGTGTTGTGGATCTACTCCCATTGATGGATTAGAGCTACAAACGAACGATTTGACCTATATACAAGGTGGTTACAATGGAAATTATTCTATTGCAGAAAGTGGATAACCTGGGTGATCTGGGTGAAAAGGTAAACGTAAAGAGCGGTTTTGGCCGTAATTTCCTGATCCCTTCCGGCAGAGCTGTTCCGGCTACAGAAGAGAATCTGAAGGCTTTCGAGGCGCGTCGCGCTGAGCTGGAGAAAGAGGCTGCTGAGAAGTTGAAAGCGGCCGCGTCTCGTAAAACCAAATTGGATGGACTGGCTATCTCGATTACCTGTAAAGCGGGTGATGAGGGTCGTCTGTTTGGTTCTGTGGGTACTGCGGATATCTCGAAGGCTGTCGCTGAAAGTGGTGTGGAACTAGCCAAGAAAGAAGTGCTGTTACCCAACGGTCCTTTCCGAGTCGCCGGTGAGTATAACGTAGATCTGCATCTGCATGCGGATGTTGATGTCAGCGTTAAGCTGACCATCGTACCGGAAGCTTAGAGAGCAGCTCGCTGCTCAATAGTTTCTATCTGGAAACTAATCTCTTCTTTTTAGAGCCTGATCATTCAGGCTCTAAAAGGAGACTTGGTGTACCTCGTCATAGATTCTGGCTAATCATTAGGATCTGGCAGGACTACATCCTTGGTTACAATTGATTATTGCTAATAGACGAAAAGTTCTTATTTGCGGCTATTAGCGGTGATTAGCGGTGATTAGCGGTGATTAGCGGTGATTAGCGTTTATTTGCGGCCAATATTTACAGCCGTTTTGATTATGCGACAGTACAAACTCCCTCACCCCATGTCTTTTCTCACCTCCCTCAATACCGTATGCTAGCGGATCACTCCGGCAATTCCGATTTACCTCATTCGCAGACTACGTTTAATGTCAGAAACCGCCTATCCTGAAGAGATTCCTGCCTATCCAGATCTGGAAACCAGGGCCATCAAGGTGCCGCCGCACTCAATACAGGCTGAACAGTCGGTGCTTGGTGGACTGATGCTGGATAATGCCAGCTGGGACAAGATTGCAGATTTACTGGTGGAGGGGGATTTCTACCGCAAGGAGCATCGTCTGATTTTTAACGCAGTTGCCGCCCAGGCAGAAGACAATCAACCTTTTGACGTAGTGACCCTGGGAGAGCACCTGGAACGCAAGGAGGCACTCGAAGATGGTGGTGGATTGCCCTACCTGGTGAGATTGGCTGAAGAGACGCCAAGTGCTGCAAATATCAAATCCTATGCGGGTATAGTACGCGAGTACTCGGTGATGCGGCAGCTGATCTCTGTTGGCACGGATATCTGCGATAACGCCTTTCATCCTCAAGGGAGAAAGGCAAGAGAGCTACTTGATGTGGCTGAGCGGCAGGTCTTCGAAATCGCTGAACAGACCAGTAAGGGCAAGGGTGGTTTTGCTCCCATCAAGTCCTTGTTAACCCAGGCTGTAGATCGTATTGAAACCCTGTTTCAACAGGACGAGCCCATCACCGGCGTCAGTACCGGCTTCACCGATTTTGATCAAATGACCTCCGGTCTGCAGCATGCAGATCTGGTGATTGTTGCCGGGCGCCCATCAATGGGTAAGACCACCTTTGCGATGAACATTGCCGAGAATGTGGCCATTCAGGCTGGCAAGACGGTGGCCGTATTCAGCATGGAGATGCCCGGAGACTCATTGGCGATGCGTATGATGTCCTCCTTGGGTCGCATTGATCAGCTTCGCGTGCGTACCGGCAAGCTTGAGGATGATGAGTGGCCGAGACTCTCATCGGCCGTCAGTATGCTGGCGGAGACCCGGCTCTTCATTGATGACACACCAGCCCTCTCGCCAACGGAAGTACGGGCACGCGCCCGTCGCCTCAAGCGTGAGCATAACGACCTTGGATTGATTGTCATCGACTATTTACAGTTGATGCAGGCCCCGGGAGAGGGGGATAACCGAACCAGTGAGATATCTGCAATCTCCCGTTCTCTCAAGGCCTTGGCAAAAGAGCTGGATGTGCCTGTAGTCGCCCTGTCCCAGCTCAATCGAAGCCTGGAGTCGCGCACCAATAAACGTCCCATCATGTCGGATCTGCGTGAGTCAGGCGCTATCGAGCAGGATGCGGATCTGATCGTGTTCATCTATCGCGACGAGGTCTACAATGAAGACAGTCCTGAAAAGGGCATTGCAGAGATCATTATCGGAAAACAGCGTAACGGCCCCATCGGCACGACACGTCTGACCTTTTTGGGTAAGTATACGAAATTCGAGAATTATACCGACAATATCTATGGTGATGAGGGCTATTGATGGGGTATACCCCGCAGGCCACGATTGATCATGCCGCACTTCGCCATAATCTGAAGTGTGCTCGAAAGGCAGCGAACGGACGCAAGATTTGGGCTGTCATTAAGGCTGATGGGTATGGACACGGTATGTTACGTGCCGCCCGCTCTCTTAAAGAGGCAGACGGTTTTGCGGTTGCCCGACTCGATGAGGCGATGCGCTTGCGAGGGGAGGGGGTTGCCCACCCGATTTTAGTGATGGGTGGTTGTTATACACAAGCCGATCTACACACTGCCTCCATCACCGGATTAGAGCTTGCCCTGCATGATGTACGACAGGTGCGCCTATTGCAGGAGATGGAACCACCCCAACAACCGCTGACGATCTGGCTCAAGGTTGATACCGGCATGCACAGACTGGGATTCAATCCTGAAGCTATTCACAGCACTGCAGAGTTGCTAAGTCAATGTCCTGCTGTTGCCCAACTCAACCTGATGACCCATCTAGCGAATGCTGATGATCCCAATGATCCGGCGACTCAAGCGCAGTGTGAACTGTTTGAGAGTATTGAGCATACTCGTTTCAGTCACTGTTCCATTGCTAACTCCGCAGGTCTGTTAGGATGGCCTGCCTCCCTTTCTAATTGGGTGCGCCCAGGCATTATGTTGTACGGGGCATCCCCTTTTTTCGACACCCGTGCCAGCGATCAGGGATTACTTCCGGTAATGACATTACATAGCCGCGTTATCGCTGTGAGGCATTGTCGCAACGGTGAAAAAGTGGGTTATGGCGGGACCTATATCTGTCCGGAAGCGATGACGTTGGCTGTGATTGCAATAGGGTATGGTGATGGTTATCCCCGCCATGCCCCTACAGGTACTCCGGTCTTGGTGGGCGGACAACGATTACCGCTGATAGGTCGCGTATCGATGGACATGATCTGTGTCGATGCACGTATTTTGCCCACTGTACAGGTGGGTGACGAGGTTGTGTTATGGGGTAAAGGTTTACCGGTTGAGGAGATAGCCGAGCGGGCCGGCACCATCGCCTATGAGCTGCTATGCGGGGTCAAGCGGCGGGTGGCATTTGTCGATCAGAATGAAGACGAGGAGCGATGATGGCTCAAGGAAATAAGAAACAGGCCAAATCGCACTATGTCTGTCGTGCTTGTGGAGCCAGTTTTCCCAAGTGGGCCGGACAATGCTCCGAATGCCACGCCTGGAATGCCCTCGAGGAAAACCTGACATCACCTAATGCTGGGACAAGTCGATTTGCCGGGTATACAGGAGAGACCATTCCCCAGATCCTGGCACTGACTGATGTAGAGAGTGAGCAGGAGGCGCGTTCAACCACCGGTAGTCCGGAACTCGACCGGGTATTGGGTGGCGGGCTTGTGGAGGGCTCAGTGGTGTTGATCGGTGGCGATCCTGGTATAGGTAAGTCGACCTTATTGATTCAGACTCTGGCACGCCTCTCTATGAAGCTGGATACCCTCTATGTTTCGGGGGAGGAGTCTCCCCGCCAGATATCGTTACGGGCAACGCGCCTGGGACTTCCTGCTGATAAGCTGCAACTGCTGCCTGAAACCTGTGTTGAACGGATTATCGCTATCGCAGAGCGGGAACGCCCCCATGTGATGGTTGTCGATTCAATACAGACGATGTACACCGAACAGTTACAGTCAGCCCCCGGTTCAGTTTCACAAGTACGTGAAGCGACCGCCCAATTGGTACATTTTGCAAAACGTAGTGGAACAGCTGTGTTTCTGGTCGGACATGTCACCAAAGACGGTAGTCTGGCTGGCCCACGGGTATTGGAGCACATGGTTGATTGCGTGCTCTACTTCGAAGGCGAAGCCGGCAGCCAATTTCGCCTCATTCGTACCATCAAGAATCGCTTCGGTGCCGTCAATGAGCTGGGTGTCTTCGCGATGACCGATAAGGGACTGAAAGAGGTCAGCAATCCTTCGGCCATCTTTCTATCCCGTCAGGCTGAAACGGTCCCTGGGAGTATTATTCTGGTCACCCGTGAAGGTACCCGTCCTTTATTAGTGGAAGTGCAGGCCTTGGTTGACGAAAGTCCGCTGGCCAATCCCCGCCGTGTTACCCTCGGTTTAGAACAGAACCGTCGCTGAGCGCCATGGAAGGCTGAAAGCCGAGGCGGTTAGTCCCCGGCAGCCGTGAGGCGAGACTGTAGACCCGCCGTGCCTTGCGCCAG
>JAHXHU010000019.1 GCA_025656375.1 Candidatus Thiodiazotropha sp. (ex Ustalcina ferruginea)
CTGTTATTCGGGGATCCACCAGATCCCGATATTTCACCACTTCAATCCAGGCTGCTATTCTCATGAATATTTATGGGACAGCAGTGATCCAACATGTATCTATTAAACGCCGCGTCGAGAATTTAATACCAGCAATTTAATCGGATCTTAAGAAATGTATTTGGGCAGTGTTTCACAACTCACAGTATTGTCTTCGAGGCAAATGTGAATTATTGATCTTTCCATCACAGTAAAATGTAAACTTTCAGAGATAAATCTTCTGTGTTTCAAAACATAGACCCTTGTGCTGAGGTATAAACCCCCTTTTCGTTGAAAAATAACCCTGACCACCAGGAAGCAACACGGCCGATTCGCGGTCAGGCCAAGTCAATCTCTGCAGATGCGGTGGCTCAACCGGCTAATTCGGCCGGATTTTGGCCCTGTGATCCGCTCAAACCAAACCGGCAGCCGAGCACCACCCTTGCCCGGTGTCATCGGCAACATCATTGTGCTTCACGAACGGATCTTCCTTAGTCGAACAAGCTCGTTTGTGGTGGGCCGCGACTCTCGGGCAACCGAACCGCATCCTTGCATTCGCCTTTTTTCTTCAGGTGATTGAGTATTTTCTGGATCACCACCGGATCCTTGATGCAGACAATCACCTTCACCGGCCCGCCGCATTCAGTACAGGTCTCGATATCGATGTTGAAGACGCGCTTCAGGCGCTGTGCCCAGGTCATCGCTGCCCGGCGTTCGACAGGGATCCTCTCCTGCCCCTCACCGGCGATGTTGTGTTTATTTCCCTTGCCCCGCCTGGCCGGGGTCACCAAAGCGCGGTGCTGACTGTTGGGCGCAAACACGCCGTGGAAGCGTGTCAGGTTGACTCTGGGCTTCGGCACCAGCGCCACCAATCTTGCAATGAAATCGAGTGGCTCGAAAATCACATGTGTCGTACCGTCCCGGTACGGCGTCTTCAACTGGTAGCGAACGTTGTCACTGGGCGTGAGCGACAACCGCTTCCGATACCGCCGGGCGGCTGATGTACCGGCAAAGCCGTTCGAGCTTCTGGCGTTCATCGGCCCTGACCGCCACACCGGCATGCAGACTGAAGCCGGCCACCTTGCCGACTCTGTCGCCGAGTTGATCTTCCGGTTCACAGGCCGGCAGGGTTTGCAAAGTGAACACCTTAGGAATCCGACGGCGATGCGATACGTGATCGAGTGCCCGAGTAACTGTGTCAGCGGGTCATCATCCATCGTATCTGAAGCCAGATAGCTGTCCTCGGCATCCCGCTCCAACAGGCCCCGCCGCTCCAGATAGCGCCCGACCCGGTGGGCTATGGTGTGCGCCAGTTGTGTGAGCTCCTGGCTAGTCGGTGCTTTAACCCAACAGAACCGGACAGCTCCATCGGGACCGTCAACATACACCCCGTCAAGGAACAGCATATGAAAGTGGATATAGAGATTCAGCGCACTGCCAAAGCGCTGGATCAGGGTAACCGCGCCAGTCTTGGCCGTTTTGTGAGCATGGCCCGTTTTCTTGACCAGATGCGTAGCGATCACGCGATAGACCATGCCAAGCACCTGTCCCTTGATCACTGGCTGGCTGGCGAACAGAAAGCGCAGTTGAAAGGGAAAACTTAACACCCACTGGCGCATGGGCTGTTCGGGTAGCACCTCGTCGACCAGCAAGGCAGCGCTCTCGGCCATGCGCCGCGCCCCGCAGCTGGGGCAAAAGCCACGACGTTTGCAGCTGAAGGCTACAAGATGCTCGGCATGACAGTTCTCGCAACGTACCCGCAGGAAACCATGTTCCAGCCGCCCGCATTTGAGGTAATCCTCAAACTCCCGTTGCACATAGCCCGGTAGTTCCCTGCCCTGCTCCGCTAAATGGGCAGCGAATGTCGGGTAATACGCTTCGACGATCCGATAGAAAAGGGTTTGCTCGGGACGGTGGCGCTGATAGCGACCAGCACCCCTCCTCCCGGGTAGCCGTCCTGGCTGCTGCTGCGTGGGGCATGATCCGCGTCCTTGCGATACTGTATTTTTGTACAGTCTACCGCTCAACTGCGGGATCTTGAAGTATCAGCTGAGATGCCTGTCAGTGCCAGTCATTGCGAGCCAGTTCCGGTCACTCCCACTCTATCGTGGCAGGAGGCTTGCTTGAGATATCGTAAGCCACTCTGGAAATTCCATGAACTTCATTGATGATTCTTCTCGATACCTCTTCCAGGAAATCAAAGGGTAGATGAGCAAATTTGGCGGTCATGAAATCAACTGTCTTGACTGCACGTAAAGTCACAACATATTCATAACGACGTGCATCACCCACCACACCGACAGAGCGTACCGGCAGGAATACGGCAAAGGCCTGACTGACCTCATCGTAAAGGTTGTGCTTATAGAGCTCTTCGATATAGATATGGTCGGCCTGACGCAACAGGTCAGCATACTCTTTGTTGACCTCGCCTAGAATTCGTACACCCAGACCAGGTCCCGGGAAGGGGTGGCGATAGATCATCTCATAGGGCAGGCCCAGCTCTACACCAATCTTGCGCACTTCATCCTTAAACAGTTCACGTAGTGGTTCCACCAGTTTCAGTTTCATATACTCGGGTAGACCACCCACATTGTGATGGGATTTGATCACATGTGCCTTGCCCGACTTGGCGCCGGCCGATTCAATGACATCGGGATAGATAGTGCCCTGAGCAAGGAAGGAGACATCATCCATTTCTCCCGCCTCCTCCTCGAATATATCGATAAAGAGATTGCCGATAATCTTGCGCTTCTGTTCTGGGCCGGCAACTCCCTTTAGCGCTTTGAGAAAGCGCTCCTCAGCATCCACCCGGACCACTTTGACACCCATGTGTTCAGCAAAGGTCGCCATTACCTGGTCACCCTCATTCAGACGCAGCAGGCCATTATCGACAAAAACACAGGTCAGCTGATCACCGATGGCACGGTGTAGTAATGCCGCCACGACTGATGAGTCGACGCCTCCGGAAAGACCCAGTACAACCTGTTTATCCCCCACCTGCTCGCGTACGTGAATGATCGTGTCTTCGATAATCTTACCCGGTGTCCAAAGTACCTCACAAGCACAAATCTCGAACAGGAACCGTTCGATGATCCGGTTGCCCTGACGAGTATGGGTAACCTCGGGATGAAACTGTAAGCCGTAATAACCTCGCGATTCATCGGCGATACCGGCCACTGGTGCATTTTCAGTTTCACAAATAACCTGAAAACCATCGGGTAGTGATTCGACTCGGTCGCCATGGCTCATCCAGACATCCAGCAAGCCATAACCCTCCTTGCTGGTATGATCTTCAATATCCCGCAGAAGACGGGAATGCCCTCTGGCACGTACCTGGGCATAGCCATATTCATGCTTATTGGATGAGACCACCTCTCCACCCAACTGGGACGCCATGGTCTGCATGCCATAACAGATACCCAATACAGGTACACCAAAGTTGAATACCTCATCTGGCGCAATCGGTGCCTCTTCAGCTGTTACCGTTTCCGGCCCTCCTGAGAGAATAATGCCTGCCGGTTTCCTGCCCGTCAGGCCCTCACCTGCATTGTCATAGGGAAAGATTTCACAATAGACGCCTGCCTCACGTACGCGACGAGCGATCAATTGGGTGTATTGGGAGCCGAAATCGAGGATCAGGATCCGATGCGCATGGATATCAGTTGTCATGTCAATCCCGTCGGTAATTGGGCGCTTCCTTGGTGATGGTCACATCATGCACATGGGACTCTGTGACGCCCGCATTGGTGACGCGTACGAACACCGGTTTGGTGCGCATCTCATCGATATTGGCACAGCCTGTGTAGCCCATACTGGAGCGGATACCGCCCATTATCTGGTAGATGATGCTCATCACCGGTCCTTTGTAGGGGACACGTCCCTCAATACCTTCGGGCACCAACTTGTCTTTCTCGTTGGTCTCCTGAAAATAGCGGTCACTTGAACCTTCCTTACCGGACATAGCGCCCAACGAACCCATACCCCGATAGGATTTATAGGAGCGGCCCTGGTAGATCTCCACCTCACCCGGGGCCTCGTCAGTACCGGCAAACATGCCGCCAATCATGACGGAATAGGCACCGGCAGCCAGAATCTTTGAGATATCACCGGAATAGCGAAGCCCTCCGTCAGCTATCAACGGCACACCACTCCCCTCCAGAGCTTTTGCCACATTGGACACAGCAGTCACCTGAGGCACACCGACACCTGCGACAATGCGGGTGGTACAGATAGAGCCGGGACCTATACCCACTTTAACCGCATCCGCTCCCGCCTTGACCAGATCCGAGGCTGCTTCTCCAGTTGCGATATTGCCACCGATCACCTGCACATTCGGGTAGTTTTTCTTCACCCAGGCAACCCGATCGAGTACCCCTTGAGAGTGGCCATGGGCGGTATCCACCACAACCACATCAACCCCCGCCTTGACCAGCGCATCCACCCGTTCTTCGGTACCGGTGCCGACACCCACCGCCGCACCGACACGCAAACGTTCCTGGTCATCCCGGCAGGCGTTTGGATTATCCTTCGCCTTCTGAATGTCCTTTGCCGTTATCATCCCGCGCAACTCAAAATGATCATCGACTACCAGCACCTTCTCGATGCGGTGTTTATGCAGCAGCTGCAGAACTTCGTCACGGCTGGCTCCCTCTTTCACTGTCACCAGATCTTCCTTGCGGGTCATAATGTTACGGACCGGGTCATCCATCTTGCGCTCGAAGCGTAGATCGCGCCCGGTGACAATACCGACCAGCTCCTTGCCATCCACGACCGGCACACCCGAAATATTGCGTGCCCGGGTAAGCTCCACAACCTCGCCAATACTGACGAGGGGTCCCACAGTGATGGGCTCGCGAATGACACCGCTTTCATATTTCTTGACCTGAAACACCTCAGTGGCCTGCTGTTCAGGCGTCATATTCTTATGCACGATGCCAATGCCCCCTTCCAGGGCCAGGGCGATAGCGAAACGTGACTCGGTCACCGTATCCATGGCGGCTGAAACCAGGGGGATACTGAGATCGATCCCACGTGTCAGCTTGGTCCGCAGATCAACATCTTTGGGCAGCACCAGAGAGTGGGCCGGCACCAAGAGAACGTCGTCAAATGTGAGGGCTTCCTCGATTACACGCATAGCATTCATTCCGGCTGGTGGGGTGAAGTAAACCGGGCATTATAGAAGTTGCCGAGTAGCCGGTAAACCTGCAGTCTGAAATCCGACCGGAATCTGCCTTAATGAAGCAAATTCAAGATCACTTCTACAGGGTCGGGATGATATGAACCCGGTAACCGAACAGGTTGCACACACCGGACTATCTTTATTAATTCAATCTGTTAGTAACTTTACGAATGACCTGGCTTTGCGTTGTGATTCTTACCAAGGAGGTCACCGTTGGCTGCGAACCACGCCATGATCAAGGGCATTCTTGAAGCTCTGAATGCAACCTATTGGGGTGTCGGGTTAGTACTGACTCCCAATGAGAAATATTACCCAACGACAACCGATTGAGACGCTATGCTTCTGGTAGAGAATGTTTTTTTGAGTCGGGAACTGCAAATATGCAGAGATGCGTTGTAAATAAGGGACGGCTACTCCTTCTTTTCATTGTTCTCTTGATTACCAGCAGCACACCGCCGGGTCAGCCCTCCGTTACCTTAAAAGTAGGCATCTACATGAATCCACCACTGGTCACTACTGATCAGAAGGGTCATCCGGGTGGTCTGTTCATCGAAATACTGCAACAGATCGCCGTTCAAGAGGGCTGGGCTCTGAACTTTGCGGTGGGTACCTGGAGTGATCAACTACGTCGTCTATCAATGGGTAAAATAGATCTGCTGCCCGCTATTGCCATCAATGATACCCGCCAACAACGTTTTCTGTTCACCGATCAAACTGTGATTGCCAATTGGGCCCAGATTTTCGTACCCGAGGACTCCAATATTCAATCAGTCCCAGACCTGGATGGTAAGCGTATTGCCGTACTGCATGATGATATCTATATCACCGGCGACAGTGGATTGAATGAGATTTGCGAATCGTTTTATATTATCTGTGAACTTACTGAGTATGCCACTTACGACAGGGTACTGCGTGCGGTTGCACAAGGCAAAGCAGATGCCGGTCTGGTCAACCGCCTGTTTGGCGCCACCCGTGGGCAACTCTATGCACCTATTGCCAGCCCAATTGTGCTGATGCCGCTGGACATCCGTCTGGCTATATCCCGAGCATCCCCCCATGCAGAAATAATCCAACAGCGTCTTGATCACCACTTAGCCATCATGAAAGCGGATGATCTATCAATCTATCACCAGTACCTGAGCAGTCTTTTCGAACCGAGAGTAGAGGTCTTAAAAACCCCGAACTGGATATTTCAGGCAGCACTGATTGGTGGGTTAGTGATTGCCGCTCTTCTGATTATCGCGCAACTTCTGAGAAGGAAAATTGCAAAAAAAAGTCGCAAGCTGGTCAGTAGCGAGGCCCAATATCACCGCTTTTTCAATGGCGTTGCAATCGCCCTGTGTGAAGGTGACAGCTCTAGAGCATTGATTAAGCTTCAACAACTCATCGATTCCGGTGTGCAGGACGTACGTACCTATTTCGACAAACATCCCGATGAACTTAAGCGCTATCTCAACCTGATCAGGATCGTCAACGCAAATCCGGCAACACTGAACAAGTGAGTCTTCGATCTCGTGATGTCATTTATGCGTCCCAGGCATAAAAGACACTCGATCTTTGACAGCCTATTCATGCCCCTGCCG
>JAHXHU010000304.1 GCA_025656375.1 Candidatus Thiodiazotropha sp. (ex Ustalcina ferruginea)
GCAAATCACCGCGAATTAACGCCAAATAAGAGTTTTCCTTGTATAGGCCAATTGCGGAAATTTGCGGTGATTAGCGTCCATTTGCGGCTTTTCTTCTTAAGTAAGTGCCATTAGGGTAGACAGGAATGAATCTTCTAGCGTGATTTTCTGATCAATGACATGATAGGCAAACCGAATAGAAATTTAATACCATATTTCCGAGGCCAATATTTATTGTAAGGAATCTTCAGATAATGAGTAGCTCTTCAGCCGAAATGAATAGTAAAAAGGCCGAATCTGAGAAGACAATTACACTGTTGGTATATGCGCTGCAAGCTGCCTCTTTTCTCTTTGTCATCACATTTCTGATTGCTGTCGTCATTAACTATGTAAAAAAGGATGACGTAGAGAACACCTGGCTGGCATCACACTTCAGATGGCAGATCAGGACATTCTGGTACAGCCTCTTGTGGATGGCTGTAGGTTTTCTCACAACCCTGATCGTTGTTGGTTACATCGTTCTGTTTGTCAACGCCATATGGCTGATCTACAGAATTGTAAAGGGCTGGATAAGACTCGCTGATGAAAAGGAGATGTATACAACTGGCTAGTACTCCATCAAGGTGATATTGATGGAGTACTTGTACTTCTTCAATATCACCTGTTTATAATTGACCTTTATTAATAAAGCATTCACGATGCAACAACAACGCCCCCCTTATTATCGCCCAAGCGACTCAAAGAGGCCCTCATTCGGGGTGCCATATGGGCCTTTATCGGGCTACTCTACGCCATACTTTTTGTCTTCTTCGCTGCATTTTCAGACTATTGGCAACTACCGATTGACCCACTACTTTTTGCTGGCGTACTTGAGGGTACGCTCGGTGCTTTAATCTATAGCAGCATGCGTCTCGCTGTTTTAATGACAGTGATTATCTCTCCAATCTGCATCTTTTATTTCATACTTGCCAGTCATCCTGTCAATGTTCTCTATCTATTGCTCCTGGTATCCGTATTGGGCGCGATTATAGGTGCAATGTATGGCGTCTTCTCGATGGGATCACGGGTTTATCGCGCTGATGCAAAAACCCTTGCAGGCTTCAGTGCAGGCTGGCTGGCATCGCTCGGCTATCTTTTACTGTCCAGTTTTACCGATGCGCTGACGTTAAGCACCATTGTCGCTTTGATGTGCCCAGTTACGGGTATTATTTATGTCTCTTTGGTGCCAGGTTTCATCAAATTATATGACAACCTGCTTCCGCCGGTAGGCGATGGCCTGATCGTCGGAATCGGGGTTTCCGGTTTTGTTGCACTCAGTTTTTTTGTGATGATCAGCAGTGTAGACGGCAACGTGGCTGGACCACTCTTAGCTGCACTGGAAGTCATTCAATTGACATTACCAGGTGCTGCTATAGGTGGCATCCTCGGTGGAGGTTTTGCCGGTATCCTCTCGGGGATACTATTGACCGACTGGCAGGACCTATAGCCCTGTCAACCGCAAGAAAGGAAATACTACCAGTCGGAGTGAACAAATCCCCACTCCGGGTGATCTACCCGTTCATAGGTATGAGCACCAAAAGCATCTCGCTGCGCCTGGATCAGGTTTTGCGGTAGACGCCCTGTGCGATAACTATCAAAGTAGCTGAGACAGGCACTCATTACCGGTACTGGAATCCCCGCTGTCAAAGAGAACCCGATCACTCTACGCCAAGCACCCTGTAGTGCCTGAAGTTGGGTACTCATCTCAGCATCTATCATCAAATTCACCGGTTCAGGATCACGACAGAAGGCCTGCCGGATGGGGTCCAGAAGACGGGCTCGAATGATGCAGCCCCCTTTCCAAATACGTGCGGTCTCTGACAAATCAACTGACCATTGATAACGATCCGAGGCACTGCGAATAAGTGCCATACCCTGAGCATAGGCCGTAATCCGTGAGGCATAGATAGCACCGTGAAAATCAGCTAACAGTGCTTGAACATCTGTCACTTGATTGCTTGCCGGACCCTGGAGGATCGATGAGGCTGCAACCCTTTGAGCTTTCATCGAAGAGAGCTGTCGTGCATCGACTGCTGCGGCAATACCGGGTACGGCCACACCCTGTTCCAATGCAGCCTGAACAGTCCAGCGTCCTGTCCCCTTTTGGCCGGCTTTATCCATCACCAGGCCGACCAGTGGGCTGTTTGTCTCACTATCCTTGACCTTCATGACCTGGGCCGTCAACTCAACCAGAAATGACTCCATCGGTCCCTGGTTCCACTGATCGAACAGTTCCGCCATCTCGTTTTCACTGAGGCCAACACCGCGCCGCATCAGATCATAGACCTCGGACAACAGTTGCATGTCCGCATATTCGATGCCGTTATGAACCATTTTTACAAAATGGCCAGCACCATCAGGCCCTACATGTGTGACACAGGCCCCGGCTTCTGTCTGGGCGGTAATCGCTTCAAATACAGCGCTGACTTCTGCGTAGGAATCCGTCGAGCCACCCGGCATCATCGATGGACCGTGACGCGCCCCTTCCTCACCACCCGAAATGCCAACCCCGACAAAGTGCAGTCCTTTATCGCGCAGATATCTTTCACGGTGCCGGGTATCTTCAAACCATGAGTTACCACCATCCATCACAATATCGCCGGGTTCAAGTAGTGGCAGCAGTTGTTCAATCACCTGATCGACAGGATCACCCGCTTTGATCATCAGCAACACCCGCCGGGGGCGTTCCAACATCGCCGCAAATCGACCCAGATCTGCATCTCCCCCAAACTGCTTACCCGGGTATTCAGCAATAAACTGATCAATGGCTTCACTATGACGATTCCACACGGCTACAGGAAAACCCTTCTCTTCCATATTCAACGCCAGGTTGCGGCCCATGACGCCCAACCCGATAAGACCGATATGAAACTGTTTGTTGACTGGCATTGGCTGTTCCTATCATCCTTCTCGTATCATTCTAAAAACCCACAAGTTTGTCTTTTGGCAGTGAGCGCGCAGCCTGGCTATCCATGAGCCAGTCACCATCCACGGCCAGGGCAGCGGGCACACTGTTATTGATCAGCGCCAAGCGCACAGCATCTGCCTTGTCTTCACCTTGCGCCATCACCAAAAGATTCTCCGCCCCTTGGATGACCGGTGGCGTAATTGTCAGTCGTTGGAGAGGCGGTTTACTGGCAATGGCCGGCATCACTCTGCGTTGTTCCTCATCCAATGCGGCAGATCCGGGAAATATCGATGCGGTATGCCCGTCATCACCGACACCGAGTAACAGAATATCGATCCTCTCCGGCAATAATGATTCATAGACCTGAGCCGCCATATCAGGATTCTCTTCGCCACACATACGGTAGACATTCATGCCATCAGGTCGCGACACGGGGAAAAGGCTACCCATCACCGTGTGGTAGTTACTCTCCGAGGTATCGACAGGTACACAACGCTCATCGCCAAAATAGAGGTTGATACGCGACCAGGGTATATCCAGGCGTTTTCCCAACCGTTGATAGATTGGCAATGGGGTAGCCCCACCAGCCAGCATAAGGTGACAACGCTGCGATGTCTCAAGCACTGCTACAATCTTGCTGAAGATCCACCTCTCTGCTTGCTCGACAAACTCTTTCTCATTAACTATGAAACGCTCCATTAATTTATCCCCCGCCATTGACGACTGTAGCTATCCATCAGGTTTTCTGCCTCGACAGGGCCTTCACTGCCCTCAGCATAAAATACAGGTTGTTTTTTGGTTGCGGCTTCCCAGCCACGCAGAATCGGTGTCACAAATCGCCAGGCAAACTCGACTTCATCCCGTCGGGCGAACAGGGTTGCATCCCCTTTGATAGCATCGAGTAACAACCGCTCGTAGGCATCTTTAATAGGATGAGCGTAGGTCTCCGAGTAGCTAAAGTCCATCTCCACAGAACCCACTTCCATCTCATCGCCCGGCTTTTTGCTAGTGATTTTCAAGGCCATCCCTTCATCAGGTTGAATACGGATGGTCAGCACGTTAGGCTCCAAGTCCTCGCACACATCGTCTCGACCAAACAGACATAACGGTACGGGTCGAAACACCACTGAGATCTCAGTCACACGTTGCTTCAGGTGTTTGCCTACACGCAAAAAGAACGGTACCCCTTGCCAACGCCAGTTATCTATATAGCACTTGATGGCGGCGTAAGTGGGTGTTTTCGACTCACTCGCCACATTATCCTCATCACGATATCCCCGATACTGGCCAAAAACCACATGATCGAAGAGATCTTGATTATTGAACTGACGGAGGGATCGCAGCACTTCCACCCGTTTATCACGGATATCGTCAGCTGCAAATGAGACCGGGGGTTCCATGGCACAGAGTGATAATACTTGTAGCAAATGACTCTGAACCATGTCGCGCAACACGCCGGTCTGGTCATAAAACCTACCCCGACCTTCCACACCGATGGCTTCGGCAGCAGTGATCTGAATATGGTCGATATATTTACGATTCCATAGCGGCTCGAAAATTGTATTACCGAGACGGGCAACCAGTATATTCTGTACTGTCTCTTTACCCAGATAGTGATCGATTCGATAGACTTGATCCTCCTGCAACACCTCACCGACAATACGATTCAGATCGGTCGCCGATTCGAGATCGCGACCATAGGGTTTTTCCATGATGACCCGTGTCCAGGGTGTTTCACCGCCACCCGATTCGATCAGTCCTGCTTCACTCAGCCTGTGGAGAATGACCGTCGCCGCAGATGGCGGCGTTGCAAAATAGAACAAACGGTTACCTTCGCTTCCGATCTCCTTCTCAACCGTCTCCAATTGCTGACGTAAGGCAATGTAACCTTCGGGATCCTCGAAATTACCTTCTACATAAGCGATGTGCCGGCTGAAAGCCTGCCACATAGAATCGTCTATCGGCTGAGAGCGTGAATAGGCCTCCAGTGAATCGCGCAATACCTGATGATAGTGATCGTTGCTTTTCGGAGAGCGACTGTAACCGATGACAGCAAAACGTTCGTCCAATGCCTGTTCACGCACCAGGTTATAGAGCGCCGGTAATAGCTTGCGCCGGGTTAAATCCCCCGCAGCACCAAATATGACCAGGATGCAGGGCTCTAACTTGTCTGCCTGCAGAAACAGCTCACTTGCAGCAAAGCGTTGGAGGGCTGGAAAGTCGGTTGCCATTATGTTCCCTGCCTTTGGTTTCAACCTGAAACCACAGATTCAGATTAATTTTTTATCGTCTATCTCTATGCCTACCATGCCAGAGCACAGGGTATAAAATCCATCCCCTTGTAAAACCCATATACTATTTAAGGAAACTCTGAACAAGTCATGGACGGTCATCTTGCGGCCAAAAAACTTCCGCCTCTGATCAGAGCTTCCTTATTGGAATCTCTCACAAGTTATCTATCCATGTAACACGGGACTGGCAGAAACAGTGGTAAAAGCTGTCCAACTCGCTACAGTGGTGAAGTTTATCCCTATTTTGTGTGTGCTTTAGTGTAGACCGCAATTAAAATTATTCCTAAATCCGTTGTATAATCATTGTACATAAATAACAAAGTATACGAATGAAACGATTCTGACCCGTTGACAAGGCAAGTGACTGTTCTTGCCGGATGCTCGATCTTTAATCTGAATCCGTAGATGTATGATGGCAAAATGACATCTCATCTGCCCTGAGCCTACAGATTCAAGCTTAACTTTTTTAGTTCCCCTTAATACTTCAGGAAAAGCACATTGCATCAAGATATAAAAATTGGCGTATTTGTTGACGCTGAAAATGTTCGTTACAACGGCGGCTATCAACTCCGCTATGACATCCTGAGGATGTTTGCAGGACGTTATGGTGGATCTCTGCTCAGGCTTAACACCTACATCGCCTTTGATCAGGAGCGCGCCAAGGAAGATCCGGAATATCGACGGCGCGCTTTAACTTATCAGCAAATGGTGAGGGATTATGGCTGGAAGGTCATTGTAAAGTATGTACGCCGTTACACAGATGATGAGGGCAATGTCACTACCAAGGCCAATGCTGACTTGGACATGGCTGTTGATGCCATGCTCCAGTCGGAGAAACTCGATCTGCTGCTGCTGGTGACGGGAGATGGTGATTTCCTTCAGGTGGTTACCGCCTTACAGGACCGCGGATGCCGTGTTGAGTTACTCGGTTTTCGGAATGTCTCCCAGGAATTGCGTCTGCTTGTGGATGACTACTATTCCGGCTTCCTGATTCCAGAGCTGTTACCGATATCCTACGAGCCCCGGAATGAATGGGGTGCTCCCGGCTCCTGCGTTCGAGGTGTCTGCGCCAAGTGGTTTCCTGAAAAGGGCTATGGATTTTTACGTTTTATCAAACGCATTGATCCCAATCTCTGGATCATCGATCCCCGCAATGAGGATTCACCTTATGATAGTGTGTTCTGTCATGCCAATGAGTTGGCCGATGGGGTCACCGACGATGTGATGATGAACCGTGACTCGATCCTCGAATTCTATATCGAGAAGAGCGATAAAGATGAAGGCCTGGTGGCAAACAATGTCCGCTTGGTCCCAAGCTATGGTAGCAGCGGGCTTTAAGTTCAATCTGAATCCAACATGATGCGATAGCCCTTGGAAGATTCTGGTGTCCGGATGATCGTGCCGCCGCGAAGGGGGAAACTACCCCCTTTTCGATCGGCATAGTAGAGTTGTAACGATTCCCGGATCACTGGAAAAGCAAGCTTCTCCCAGGGAATTTCATATTCTTCAAATAAACCGACCTCAAGACTCTCCTCCCCAGCTGCAAAA
>JAHXHU010000094.1 GCA_025656375.1 Candidatus Thiodiazotropha sp. (ex Ustalcina ferruginea)
ATGCGCTACGTGATGGTTGGATCAAGCTTCACCATTCCAAGTGAAACGCCCTGTGCGGAGCCGCATGCAGGGTGTTGTGGGGGCTGGGGGGTTAGAGACCCCCGGCTACCCGATTTTTGCTGGCTTTCCGCCCCGTAACACAGCCCAGCGACAATCCTGGATGCAAACCCTAGCCAGTCAGGAGTCGACCCTGATTTTCTATGAATCGTGTCACCGGGTGGTTGACTCATTGTCGGATATGCTGCTTGTTTTTGGCCCTACCAGAGAGGGGGTCATTGCCAGGGAATTGACAAAATTACACGAAACCTTTCTGCGAGGGAGTTTAGAATTACTGATCGAGCGGGTGCAGGAGGATGCAAACCAGCGAAAGGGGGAGTTTGTCATCCTCATTGCTGGCGCAGCGTGTCAGTCCGAGCAACGTGTTGAGGTCGATGTGGAACAAATGCTGGTCACTCTACTAGCGGAACTACCTCTCAAACAGGCCGTTGCACTGGCATCCAAAATGACAGGGATGAAAAAAATAATCTATATAAACAGGCACTTAAGATCTCTCAGGCCTAAGTTGTGATGTGATACCGGGTTATAGGCCGATTTTTAAACGATAATAATCACCTAGGAACATGTTTTTTTATACCCGAAATGTCATGTACAGAGCATCACATCTAATCATCTGGTTGTTACTCACCGCAGCGTCATTCAGCCTGCCGGCTGCCAATGATCTGGAATTCACCCCTTTTGTGGGACACCGTTTTGGTGGATCCTTCGATCTTTTCAGGGGTTATCAATCACTGGATGTAGCTGATTCAACTGACTGGGGGTTTACCGTTAGCCAGGCCGCTTCAGACTCGGCTCGCTATGAGTTTCTATACAGCCACCAGGGCTCGTCTCTGGCTGATAGGACTGACCCGAACAATGCCTTCGATCTGGATGTCCACTATGTACATTTGGGTGGCACAGTGGATGTCTATCAGGACCAGATTACTCCTTATCTGACCGGCGGTCTTGGGATGACCTATATGAATCCGGGACAACGGGGGTATGGCGACAAAACTCGTTTTTCCCTGAGTGTGGGAGGTGGTTTAAAGTGGTATCCCACCGAACGACTTGGAATACGTTTTGAGATGCGTGGTTACAGTACCCTGGTCAACTCCAGCGGAACACTGTTTTGTGATAGTGGCTGCGATCTACAGGTCAATGGCGATCTTCTTCCCCAATTTGAGACTAACCTCGGTTTGATATTCAGCTTCTGATTCGCCTCTATGTAAAGAGATCTGAAACCAACGGACCTTTCAATTAGGTTAACTGGAATGAGATTCCTCGGTTTAACCAATTAAAAAACCCTCTCTAGCCAGAGAGGGTCGATAAAGTGGATCAATCGTCTAAGTGGCGCTTAGTGGGTCACTTCTATCCGCTTGGACTGTTTTTCCTTCGTCTTCGGAATGATCACTTCAATAACGCCATCTTTACCGGTGGCCTGAACGGCCTCTGCATCGGTATTGTCCGGCAGTGAGAACCGGCGATAGAAAATACCATGGGAGCGTTCGATACGTCTAAAGTTCTCTTTCTCTTCGGTCTCTTCAAACTTACGTTCACCACGAATCGTCAATACACCATTCTCCATGGTGACCTCGATATCTTCGGGTTTAACACCTGGAATATCGGCCCGAATGACATACCTGTTGTCCTCATCCTTGATGTCGACCGCAGGAGCCCATTCACCTCCAACACCGCGAGAGGTATCGTCGTCTCGATGCAGAAGTGGGTGGAATGCACGGTCTAATTCCTGACGCCAGTCTTCCATTGAGCGCCATGGGTCATAACGTGTGATGTTCATGATATACCTCCTTAAAAACTACCTGTCCCTACTATGAATATGGTCCTGAACCCGGCTTTTTTCAAGCTTCTCTTGAGGTCTATGTTTGGTGTTTTATGTCCGTTCTTAATCTATTGAAAATCAAGATAAATTACACTTCAAATCACTACCTTTGACGGTGCTTTTTTCGGTTGACTTTTTTGCCCTGAATTGTGGGCTTTTTCGGACGCCTTGAACTGCCTGGTCGAAACGCTTTTTCAGGCCGATTGTTCCTCCCATCCCGATTGGGTTGCCACCCAGGTACCAGATGCTTTTTACCATTTCCAATCAGATCGGTACGTCCCATATGAGTCAACGCTTCACGCAACAACGGCCAGTTCTCAGGATCGTGATAGCGTAAAAAAGCCTTATGCAGACGGCGCTGCTTAAGGCCTCTCACAACACGCATAACAGCCCGTTTGCGAGTGATTATTTTCAGTGGGTTCCTACCGGTATGGTACATCGCCGAGGCGATTGCCAAGGGTGTCGGTAAAAAGGCCTGGACCTGGTCCGGTCGAAAACCGTTGGTCTTCAACCATAGTGCGAGATTGAGCATGTCCTGATCACTGGTACCTGGATGAGCGGCGATAAAATAGGGGATCAGGTATTGCTCTTTACCCGCCTCGGCAGAGTACTTATCGAACAGTTTTTTGAACTGTTCATAGCTGTCGATACCCGGCTTCATCATCATGCTCAACGGCGATGCTTCAGTGTGCTCCGGTGCAATCTTCAAATAACCGCCAACATGATGTGTGACCAATTCACGGATATAGTCGGGTGAGCGTATGGCCAGATCGTAGCGCAGTCCCGATGCGACAAATAGTCGTTTGATACCTGGCAGTTTGCGGGTGCGACGATAGAGATCGATCAGCGGTTGATGATCGGTATTCAGGTTTTTACAAATGACTGGATAGACGCATGAGAGTCGCCGGCAGGCGGATTCGATCTGTTTATCCTTGCAGGCCAATCGGTACATATTCGCAGTAGGTCCACCCAGGTCCGATATGTTACCGCTGAAGCCGGGAACCTGATCACGTATGGTCTCCACTTCACGTACGATGGAGTTTTCTGAGCGGCTCTGGATAATCCGCCCCTCATGCTCAGTGATGGAACAGAAGGTACAACCGCCAAAACAGCCACGCATGATATTCACAGAGTGACGGATCATCTCCCAGGCAGGATTACGTGCTTCACCATAGGTAGGGTGGGGACGTCGTGTATAGGGCAGCTCGTAGATACGGTCCAGCTCCTCTGTGGAGAGGGGGATCGGTGGTGGGTTGAGCCATACATCCCGTTTACCATGCCTTTGCACCAGGGCACGCGCATTGCCCGGGTTGGTCTCCAGGTGGAAAACCCGTGAGGCATGGGCATAGATGACTTCGTCCTCCAATACCTGATCATAGGAGGGGAGACGTACCACAGTGCGCTCTCCTGGCAGTTGGCGGGGTCGAGAATGGGGCGTGAAGCTGCCCACCTTCTGACAGTCAGGTTCGGCTTGATAGGGATCAGGCAGATGGGTCTTGGGGCCAGGTTTGTCGAGCTGGCTGGAATCGATTTCGCTCCAATCATCCGGTAACCCCTGACGCATGTAAGCGCTACCTCGGATGTCCCGGATCTGATCGATCTTTTCATCGCCCGCCAGACGGTGGGCAACCTCGACAATAGCCCGTTCGGCATTGCCATAGATCAGCAGATCGGCCTTCGAGTCGGGCAGGATCGAGCGCCGTACCTTGTCGGACCAATAGTCGTAGTGGGCGATACGACGCAAGCTGGCTTCGATTCCACCAATGATGACAGGTACGCCCTTATAGGCTTCGCGGGCACGTTGGGCATAGACAATGACAGAACGATCCGGTCGCTTGCCGGCCTTTCCATTGGGTGTATAGGCATCGTCGCTACGGATGCGGCGGTCCGCCGTATAGCGGTTGACCATCGAGTCCATGTTGCCGGCTGTGATACCGAAAAAAAGATTTGGACGGCCCAGTTGCCGGAATGCCTCAGCGTTACTCCAATCGGGTTGAGCAATGATCCCGACCCGAAACCCCTGTGCCTCCAACAGGCGTCCGATCAAGGCCATACCAAAGCTGGGGTGATCCACATAGGCGTCACCGGTGACAATGATAATGTCACAACTGTCCCAGCCAAGCTCATCCATCTCGTCCCTGCTCATAGGCAGCACAGGGGCAATTCCGAAACGGGCGGCCCAGTAGGGGCGGTAGGAAAAGATGTTGGTTGGTTGTGGCATGTAAGGGTGATTATACAGCTCTTTAAATAAGGAGAATGATCTATGAATGATTCTCGGTCAACGATAATGGAATTGATTAGCTGAGAATTCTCGATGAAAAGGTATTTTTTAGGACCTAAAGGGCTACCATCAGGTTTTAACAGGATGACTGAGAATACGAATAGTAGGTAGTCTAGTCAGACAATAGTAGAGATAGGTGGGGTATTAGGCGTCGGTAACTATTGCACCGTATCGCAGACAATTGCTCGGTTTAAGCATTTCGTCTAAAGAGGATAAACGTGTCAGGGACTAAATAAATACTATAAGTACAGGCTTGAACCCCTAAATCCTACTGAGAATTGTTTGCATCATGATTCTTCTCCACGGAAAGATCATAGAATACAGTATTCTAACGAACTATATTAAACTTATTTGAGAGCGCCGCCTAGGACTCTGTAAGAGCAAGATAGTAGAAAACTGGGCGGAAATTTACGATATCCTGAGTTTTAACATGTCAGTACCTTTCATTGATATAGATTACCATCTTGACGCCTCCATCCTGGATAGTAGCCCTCGTTTCTGTTAAAAGGAACGCGCCTATATTTTCTTTTATACGTTATACGCGTAAGAAGGTTGGTGCGTCGTGGTGGATGCGCCCTCGTCATGGGGATCTTGAGCGGAGGACGAAATGAGCGATGATGCGACTGCGCGATCGGGCGGCGTACGGACCATCTTCATCTCCTACAACAAGGAGGATCTAGAAACGGCCACGCGCCTCGGGCGATGTCTGCGCGAGGCAGGCCTCGTAGTCCTCATCCAGAACGAAAGCATGACTCCCGGTGAACGCATCCCAGATTTCATCAACCGAGCAATTTCAGACGCCGACGCCGTGCTATCGCTGGTTTCGGAAAACAGTCTGTTTTCCGCTTGGGTTGGCGAGGAGTCCATGGCCATGCTCAATCGCGGCGATCAGGACAAGCAGTTCATTGGTTGCTACCTAGACACGACGTTTCTGGAGCCCGATTTCGCGCTGAAGGCAACCAAGAGAATCGACAAGGACATCGACGGCCTGGAACAGCTTTTCGATCAACACCGTAAAGCGAGGCTTGACACAGCAGGCCTGAATGCGCAGAAGACACGCCTGTACAAGTTGCGAAGCAATATCGGAGAGATTCTCGCCGCGTTCCGACAATCACACACGATGGATCTCCGCGACGAGAACTTCAACCACAGCGTGGAACTCCTGCTCAATTCGTTTAGTGTGCCAACGGATAAATCCGATTCGACAGGGAAGACCCGGGTAGCCGACCCCGTGCCAGTCGAAGCGCCAAAAAGCTGGCTCAGCCGAAACGCGTGGCCCCTATTCATCGCCACATTAATGGCATGTGTTTTCGTATGGAGCACCTTCTATGAAATCCCGCGGCTGGACCGGATCAAGAAAGGCGTAGACACCGCGTCTCGAACTTTTCTCCGCGATCTCGGCCGACAAGACGCGAACGCGATTGCAGGCAGCATGACGCTGCCGTTCTTCTTCGGGGACTACGAATTCCGGAATCCAGAGGATCTTCGAGTGTTCTTCGAGAAGCTCTTTCAGTATGCAAAGAGCAATACTGGGCAGACCAGTGATAGTGTCTTGATTCGGAGGGGCGTTGCGCTGTCGACTTATCTTGCAAATGAAATGTTGCGTGAAGACCGCGACGTGTTCGAGACCGTTGGCATTGACATCAAGCCAGACCTCGATGGGGAGAAAGAAGAGGACCGCGGAATGTTTCCGCCGCCCCGGCTCTCTCTCTCCGATGGATCCCGGGCGACGATTCAGCTCGCAGGATTCAAGTATGTGAAAGTCATCTACCTGTATTACTCGGGCGGACACGCGGCAAAGTTTCGAGGCGTCCTGCTGGTCGGCGACACGTTGACGCCTGATACGTAGCTGCGCTCTGGATTGATTTCAACCAAGGCGAGTCAGGTGGAGGCTCGACTGGTTGAGAAGCCCTTCAGTGATCAGAAAGTGGTGTCCCAGTCCAGCGAAAGTTTGCTCACAAGCTTGCACAGCATTTGACTGGACGATGCCTGTAAAGAATAAAGGGGTCTACCATCAGATTTAACAGTCTGACATAGACTACAAATAGTAGGTAGACCCCTTAACTTAAACAGACTCTTAGATCTTAATTGCTTTAATTCCTGCCTCATGGTCAATTCCTTCAGCCCAGACAGAACAAATGCATCATTGATCATTGATACGAAAACTGTGTTGGTCTTTGCGATTGCCTGATAGTGCTTCAAGTCGGTTGGCAGGTGGATTGTGTCGGTCATCCAGACTATGAGCATTGTTCAGTATGTGTAGCTTTCTCAGTACAACTGATTGAATGTCACACGGCAGTTTGTGCGAAAAGTACCCTTCCCGAATCTTTCCGGTCTCTCGATCCTTGAAACCTGTGATTAAGAATATAAGTATTACGAGATGCGTTATGTAACGTCAAGCGCTATGGATAAAAGGTAAATTGATGGTCGCATTGTGATGGATCTCAGATCTGCTAGACTTCATTATAAGTGACCTTGTTGTTAGTTATCTTCTTGTGTACGCCCAGCATGGGTATGAACTAATGAGGTGAAAGTCCTCTGTAGGAAGGTCACCATCCTTAGCGATTTCAAGCTATTAGATG
>JAHXHU010000204.1 GCA_025656375.1 Candidatus Thiodiazotropha sp. (ex Ustalcina ferruginea)
ATTTGGGCATCAATTGCTTGGATTTTGGCCTCAGCACAAATAACTGACCCGTGACTATGACCGGTTCGCTACCTTGCAGTATCATAGCTTTATAATGTTCCCCTCGTGTCGGCAACAGGATATCACCGGCAACAGCCAGTGTGGGCTCTCTATCGCTTTGCCACTTAATCCGCGGCAACTGCGCTGAAATGACCCGGGTCCGCTCCTTGAGGTCCTTGATTTGCAACACAGGAAAATCCCCGTCAGGGTCTTCCTTAATCTTGCCGCGGAAGGTGTGCCCGGTACGGATGTCGGCGATGGTGTGCAGAGGCTTGCGCATAAGTATCTGTTTATTTGTGTCAAGGGCCATCCCTGTCCTCCGGTTTCGTTATAGTCTGAGACTTGAACAAGTGCGGCAGGCTGCAACCTGCCGCATATCCCACTCTTTCGAGCTCCGCCCAATATAACTTCAGTAGAGTCTCTACTGATATTCTTGCTTTGCCACAAAAAACAGGTAAACTTTCAAATAGTGCAAGTTACTGGAATTATTTATATTGCTAGCAAAGAAAAAGGTAATCGGTCGTGCAGACACTGACGCAACAGGTCATCGAACTTGGACTGACCAACCGGATAATGACTGATACCCAACTGGCGCGACTGCTGGCGGGCAGTCGGCAACGCCGCCATAATCTGGTGAACCGGGCCATCAAGGCTGGGGAGTTACACCGTCTGCGCCGGGGCTACTATTTGCTGGCTGACCGTTTCCGCGACTATCCCAGCCATCCTTTCGCATTGGCCCAAGCCTTGATGCCTGGTAGTTATGTATCGTTTGAAACGGCTCTCGCTCACCACGGCTGGATCCCCGAAGCAGTCTACGCTACGGCCAGTGTAACGCCGGGCCGTAAGTCACTTGAACATACACATCCACTATTCGGACGCTTTACCTTTCACCCGCTGGCCATTCAGGCAGGTTACTTTCTGGAACTGGTTGAACGCGTACAGATCTCCGAACAAACCATGTTGGTTGCTGAACCCTTCCGTGCGCTCATGGATCTTGTGTGCTTGCGAAAAATCGAATGGCAAGGGATGGAATGGTTGATTGAGGGGATGCGTATCGATTATGAAACCCTGCGAAATATCACCAGTGCGGATATCAGAACTTTAGCACTGGTTTATCAACAGAAGCGGGCCAATTCATTTCTCACATCGTTTGCCAAGGAGCTAGGCAATGATTGAACTCATTCAACAGCGACTCGATAGCTATAAGACCGCAAACCCGGTTGAGGAAGAGCAGGCGATCAAGGAGATCCTGCAAGAGGTCGCACTATATACTTTATGGCGAGCCAGGTTTTTTGAAGTGGCTGCCTTTCAAGGCGGCACCAGCTTACGTATCTTGCACGGTCTACCCCGTTTCTCTGAGGATCTGGATTTCATCCTCAAAGTGCCTGACCCCGGTTTTGAATGGCATGGCTATCTGGAAAAGTTGTTAAGCGGATTACAGGAATTCGGCTTGCGCTCCGAAGCGTTTGACAAGAGTCGCGTGGATCAGCGCGTTCGGAAGGCGCAATTGAAAGACAATTCAGTTTGCAACCAACTCGATTTGGCCTTCTACCGTGGCACAGCGCATCAGAAACTGAAGGTCAAGCTGGAAATTGATGTCAATCCAGCGGAAGGTTCTGGGTTTGAGTATACTTATCTCGATTTCCCATTGGATTTTGAAGTCTGTCATCAGGACCTCAGCAGTAACTTCTCACTGAAACTCCATGCGCTGCTTTGCAGGCCCTATCTCAAAGGGCGTGATTGGTACGATTTTAATTGGTATGTGAAGAAGCATATCCAACCCAATTATACCCACTTACAAGCGGCCCTCTATCAATATGGTCCTTGGGAAGGCCAAACCCTCACGATTGATAAAGCGTGGCTGGCTCATACCCTGTTGGGGAAGGTGGCGGCTATCAATTGGACTGAGGCAGTTGAGGATGTGGCGCGTTTTATTAACGCAGCTGAACAGCAGAGCTTACAGCTCTGGAGCGAGCGGTTTTTCAGTAGCAAGATTGAGCACCTTGGATGATCCCGATTAAAGAAGGGATGTGGTTGGATCTATCTGCAGGAGGCAAACCGGTATATGGTGTTTCTGCACGGACACAGTTTATTTGACCCTCATCCCGGGTTGAGCACCTTGATCAGGATTTAGGATGAAAAGCTCCTTTCCACCAGGCCCTGCCGCCAACACCATGCCTTCTGAAATACCGAAACGCATCTTGCGGGGAGCCAGGTTGGCTACCATCACCGTCAGTTTTCCCTCTAAATCTTCAGGCGCATAGGCAGATTTAATCCCGGCGAAGACATTGCGTGTTTCTCCACCCAGATCAAGGGTAAGCTGTAGCAGCTTGTCTGCACCATCCACATGCTCGGCCTTGACGATACGTGCGATACGCAGGTCGAGTTTGGCGAAATCGTCAAACTGAATGGTCTCGCCGATTGGCTCCTTGGCTGAAGCGGTATCGGTGGCCGGTTTGGTTTCAGCGGCAGCAGACTGAGCGGTTAAATCTTCTTTGGAGTGTTCCAGCATCGACTCAATCTGTTTCGGTTCGACACGGGTCATCAGTGGCTTGAATTTGCCAATGGTGTGCCCGTTGAGGGGTGTTGCGAGAGCATCCCAAGTGAGCGGCGCTATCTGCAGAAATTTCTCCGCTGCATCGGCGGTAGCTGGCAGAATCGGTCGTAGGTAGCGGATTAATACGCGAAACAGGTTAATCCCCATAGAGCAGATAGCCTGTAGTGCCTGATCTTCACCCACCTGTTTGGCGACCACCCAGGGCTTCATCTCATCGATGTACTGGTTGGCTCGGTCCGCCAGGGCCATGATCTCACGTACAGCGCGACTGAATTCGCGTTTCTCGTAGTGTTCAGCAATTTTGTCTCCGGCCTTTGCAAAGTCATCAAACAGCGTCTGCTCCAAAACGGCTTCGGAGAGTTTGCCTTCGAAACGTTTACTGATGAAACCGGCGCAACGGCTTGCGATATTGACAACTTTGCCAACCAGGTCGCTATTGACCCGTTGAGTGAAATCTTCCAGATTGAGGTCGATGTCATCCACACCGGCACCCAGTTTGGCTGCGAAATAGTAGCGCAGGTATTCCGGGTTCAGGTGGTCCAGATAGGTGCGCGCCTTGATGAAGGTACCGCGTGATTTAGACATCTTGGCTCCATCCACGGTGAGAAAACCATGAGTGAATATCGCGTTTGGTGTGCGATAACCGGCACCATGCAGCATGGCAGGCCAGAATAGGGTATGGAAATAGATGATGTCCTTGCCGATAAAATGATAGAGCTCGGCATCGGAATCGGGTGCCCAGAAGTGATCGAATTCCAATCCCTCGGTGTTATCACAGAGGTGCTTGAAGCTGGCCATGTAACCAATAGGCGCATCGAGCCAGACATAGAAATATTTACCTGGGTGGTCAGGAATCTCAAAACCGAAGTAGGGTGCATCGCGGGAGATATCCCACTCCTGTAGCCCTGTCTCGAACCACTCGTCGAGCTTGTTGGCGACTTCGGCCTGCAGGTGGCCGCCACGGGTCCATGTTCGCAATAGGGTTTCGAAATCGGCCAGCTTGAAAAAATAGTGGTCTGACTCCCGCTGTTCCGGGGTCGCACCGGAGACGGCGGAGACCGGGTTTTTCAGTTCAGCCGGGGAATAGCTTGCACCGCAGACTTCGCAGTTGTCGCCATACTGATCTTCCGCGCCACATTTGGGGCACGTTCCTTTGATAAAACGATCCGGCAGGAACATCTGCTCAACCGGATCATAGGCCTGGGTAATGGTGCGTTTGGCAATGTGCCCCTCGTCCCTGTTACGCTCGTAAATGGTATTGGCGAACCATTGATTCTCTGTTGAATGGGTCGAATGGTAGTTATCGAAATCGACCTGAAACGCTGCAAAATCACCACGATGTTCCTTGGCCACGCGGGCGATCAGCTGTTCCGGTTCGATCCCTTCCTGACGTGCACGCAACATGATCGGGGTGCCGTGAGCGTCATCTGCACAGACATAGATACACTGGTGGCCGCGCATCTTCTGGAAGCGTACCCAAATGTCGGTTTGTATGTATTCCACCAGATGGCCGATATGGATAGGGCCATTGGCGTAGGGGAGGGCGCTGGTGACGAGAATTTTTCGCGGTTTGTTGTTCATGTCGTTTGCGATGCTGGTTAAGTCTTGTGTGTAGGCGTTATGGCCCGTAAGAAGGATCAATTATCGCATATCCGAGTGGCCAGGGGTAAGCCTGACCTGGGTTCAGGTAGGTATCATGTGTAAGCGAGTGCACTGAAATGATGCTGATGGGCAAATATGCTTGTATGTGGTCTCTACTGCAGCCGAATAAGATGTCTCTCTGTATCACAGTCGTAGGTTGTACAGGCCTCAATGATGATGTAGGCGTCCATTGGCAAGCTGTCAACGACATCGTCTACGTCGTGTTTAACATCTTCATCCTCATCGCCGCAATACATCACCAGATCATTAGTGAAGTAGCAATTTTCATGGTTTCGTTTGTCGTGGTCGCAGGAAGAAAAATCGTCGCAGAAAATGGAGGCGAATCTGATGTCGTTGTCTTCTGAGAGATTGCTGTTGACGCTGAGATAGAATCGCGCTGTGTAACTTATGGCATTGTCATCGTCAACCCGCCATGTGAGCCCAAACATGCCACTATTGATAGCCGGGTCGATTGGAGCGCGACCATCCTCGAGATCATCTGAGGTTCCGGTAATGTTGAACTCATCAATCTTTATATCATCACCACTACCGCCGCAGCTGCCGATGATCAAGCTTAGTAATGAGATGATTATAAAATGTTTAATCATATTGATACCTGCTTCCTTGATTAGGTGGTCGAATGGATCTAGGAGTATTGTTGGATTATTCAGGACAATGGTTGGATGTCATCGGCAATTTCCAGGACACATCCTATCTGTCGCTTCATTATAGTTTATTTGTGAGGTGTTCATCGACGCTCACCCAACACTGTACCCTGGGTCAATACATGCCATTTGGGACGCTTCCAGCTATCTCGAAAGCTCGCTAGATTGCCCTCTGTTGCAACCCTTGATTTTTCCTGACCATCTAGAAAAAGTACCAGATCAAATTGCCGATCAGCTGTTTCATAATGCCGGTCAAACTGTTTTACGATTAGGTTGGCGGGTGTTGCAAGCCGTCCCAGGATATCCACGACAGGTAGGTTGATACCGGCTTTTGTACCAGTTGTTTCATAAGCCATGTAGTGGAGAGTGTCAGCCAAGCCTTGGCGCTGGATCTGTACGACTTCCATATCATTGTCCATTTGGCGTTTCAGAGCGGGTTCAATGGGTGGGATATTAGCAAACAGTAGACTCGCTGTCAGAAATGTCATCAAAAAGATGGCAGTTTTGAGCAACTTTTTCATGGGTCACTTCCTTTAACTTTTTATTACCTTCTATTCCTTGACGAAGAGAGTCAAAGTAAAAACAGCAGAATCAGGCCGCCCAGAATCATACGGTAGATGACAAAAGGGAGCATACCTATGTTTTCAATAAAACGTAGAAAATAGTGAATGCAAAGATAGGCGGTGATAAAGGCCAATCCGGCTCCCAGACCTAGTGAAATCCAATCAGCGGGAACCTCACTCTGGATCAGATCCAGGGTCAATAATCCACCGGACATGAGAATGGTCGGAATAGAGATCAGGAATGAGAAACGTGACGCTGCCTTACGGCTCAGTCCGAGAAACAGTCCCGCTGTTATGGTTGATCCCGACCGGGAGGTGCCGGGAATAATGGCCAGTGCTTGAAACAGACCAATAATCAAGGCATCCAACCAGCGGATTGAATACTCATCCCGCTGGCGTTTACCGACTAAGTCGGCAATCAATAGCAGAATGCCGAATCCGATGGTGGTGATGGCGATCACCATCGGTGAACGCAGATCGGTCTCGACCAGGGACTTCATCAATAGTCCGAATAGGCCGACCGGCAGGGTGGCAATGAGTATCATCCAGCCTAATCGTGACTCTTCGGTTCGGGCGGCAGGGTTGACCCATGAGCGAAAAAAGTCGCGGCTGATAGTGATCACTTCGTGGCGGAAATAACCGACCACTGCCGCCAGCGTGCCCACATGGACGGCAACATCGAATGCCAACCCCTGGTCTGCATAGCCAGTAATGCGAGGTGCCAGAATCAAATGTGCTGAACTGGAGATCGGCAGGAATTCAGTCAACCCCTGTAGTGCAGCAAGGATAAAGATTTGTAGCAGTTCCATTGCAGCTGTCTATTCCGTCATTCGTTTGACCATGGCGCAGCGAGCTGTTTTTTCTCCCAGGCGAGGGCCGAGCCGGCGATGATCGATAAATCATCATATTGGGGTATCCATCCCAGTACCTCACGTACTTTATCGGTGCCGGCCACCAGTTCCGGCGGGTCACCTGCGCGACGTTCCGCCTCAATAATGTTGAGTGGGGCACCATTGGCGTTCTCTACCGATTTAAGTAGTTCACGAACAGAATAGCCATGGCCATAACCACAATTCAGGATCGAAGAGTCGCCACCCTGTCGCAGGTGCTCCAGTGCCTTGACATGGGCTCCGGCCAGATCCTCTACATGGATGTAGTCACGCACCCCGGTACCATCAGCGGTCGGGTAGTCGGTACCGAAG
>JAHXHU010000379.1 GCA_025656375.1 Candidatus Thiodiazotropha sp. (ex Ustalcina ferruginea)
CTTAGAATTTTGTGAGGCATTAAGTTCAAGAAGAACCGACTACCTTTACCTATACTGCTATCGACAGATAGTTCGCCTCCCATAAGTTTGACTAAGTCGTAGGCAATTGCCATTCCAAGGCCTGTTCCACCAACCTTACGTGCATCTGAATCCTCGAGTTGAGTAAATCGTTCAAAAATCACAGTCTGCATTTCCTGACTGATGCCGATTCCTGTATCAACTACTTCGAAACAGACTAGTGTCCTATGTTCTTTGCCGGTTATTCGTTTCACCATAAGTTCTATGTGACCCGTATCGGTAAACTTAACGGCATTACTCAGCAGGTTCATAAGAACTTGTCGTAAGCGAATCTGATCACCTGAGATATAGAATGGGACGTGAGTTGATACTTGGGTATGTAGTTTAAGTGATTTAGTCTGTGCGACTAACAAGTGGCTGTTTGCAACGAAATGTATCAAAGCGTGTAAATCAAAAGGCTTATTCTCAATAGTAACGTAACCTGCTTCAATCTTAGAAATGTCAAGTACATCGTTGAGTATGGATAAGAGGTGTTTAGATGAAGACTCTATTATTGTAATATTCTCATTTGTAGAGGGCGTATGCTGTTGCTGGCGCATCAGTTCACTTACACCGATAATTCCTGTTAAAGGGGTACGTATCTCGTGGCTCATGTTGGCTAAAAATCTTGATTTAGCCTCGTTTGCTATTTGTGCCTGTTGTTTCGCCAGTAACAGATTTCTTAATAAGTAAGAGACAAAAACAGGGATAATGATATTAGTGGTCAACAGGCTGTAACTTAGAAACTTATTCTCCATCCAGAAGGCTGCTGTCTCGATAACGATTAGAAAACCGATGTTGGAGATGACTGTCGCAGCATATAAATAAGGAATACCGAAACGCACACCATACCCAACAGTGATAAGAAGCATGATGGCGAAAAGTGGAGTGCCATATTCCCCCATTGTGTAGAGACCATAAAAAACGATTGCATTATCAACTACTCTACGAATCAGTGAGGATTCCGGATGATATAGGAAGCCGGCGAGTATCAGAATCGAGAATAGTATATAGCTCAATGATGCATAGAGATGAAATTGATGAGCTGACTCTGTTACTGGTATAAGTGTCTTGAGAGAGTAGATATAAGTAGAAAAGAGGGTAATAAAAAGGAGCCGAACAGTACCTACCCTGCTGAAACTCCTGTCTTGCTTTTGGGCTAAGTTTCGAGTTGATGTTGAATTTGTTCATCTTTAGATGGGAACTGGCCACTGTCATACTACACGATACTGTTTAAATAGAGGTTCTACCAAAAAGCGCCATTGTACCTGATGCAATAGGTATGGAGGCAACTGCGAAATACTACAGAGTTTGCAGAAAATACACCATTTAGAGATAAATTAGGATGCTTCTCTATACAATGTATGACAGATCTGGATATTTGGGGGAGTCAAGATCTATATTGGACCCCAGGAATCCAGCCTTAAGCTATTCGGGTAGGTCTTTCCGTGGAGAGAACAGGCGTCATATGAAATGACGTAAATGAGTCATTCTAATAGTGTATGTGATCTTTATGTCTATTGGCGCATTTTTTATACAGTCGGCTTGATTGCCTATTTTTATCGAGATTGACGCTAATGTTCGATTAGCATATGCGCTGTAAGGTTATACCGCTTGATCATTCGATAGACGCTGCGTTCACTTATACCCATTACCTCTGCAACCTGTGATCTACGGCCTGAATATTTTTTCAACTGTTCCATTAAATATTTTGCAGTCAACTCTTCCAGACTTGGGTCGTGATCGAAGGCGAGGTTGATAACTGCTCGCTGATAACTCTTTGATGGCCCGAAAGCTAGATGTTCAGGCTGGACACTTTTCTTGTCCCGAGAGAGAATGATCGCACGTTCAACCACATTTTTCAGCTCGCGAATATTGCCTGGCCAGTCATAGGCCGTTAGCTTACGTACTGCAGCAGGCGTAAGCTGCTTATCAATACGGCGTGAAAAGTTGTGATTCTTTATAAAATTCTCAGCAAGTTGAGGAATGTCCTCTCGACGATCCCGTAGAGGTGGAACAGTGATGTTGAAACCATTCAGGCGATAGTAGAGATCGGCTCTGAATCCATCTGTATTAGCCATCTCCTCCAAATTACGGTTAGTGGCTGCAACAATGCGTACATCGGCAACCAAATCTTTTATACCCCCCAGTCGTCTGAAGATCCCAGTCTCGAGTACACGTAATAATTTTGATTGTATACTCGGATCAATTTCACCAATTTCGTCAAGGAACAGAGTACCTCCAGCGGCACCTTCAATAAGTCCCTTCTTTTGTCTGTCGGCACCGGTGAATGCCCCTTTTTCATGTCCAAATAGCTCAGATTCAAAGAGTTTTTCCTGGAGTGTACAGCAGTCCACAGCAACGAAATTACGGGATGACCGAGGGCTATATTCATGAATGGCTCGTGCAACAAGCTCTTTTCCGGTACCACTTTCACCCTGAACAAGTACTGAAATATCATCCTGTGCTACGGCTTCAATCAGTCGCCGAATCGCTTCCAAGACACTGCTATGACCAATCAATGTCCGCTCCTTGTAGGTTGTGGCACGAAGCTGACGTTTACAAAATTGATGGTCATTCCTCAAGGCTGCTGTTGAAATGGCTCTTTCTACGGTCAGTAACAACTCTTCAGGGCTGATAGGTTTTAAAAGGTAATCAGCAGCACCTTTTTTCATCGCATCGACTGCGTCTTTTACTGAACCGTAAGCAGTGAGGATAATGACGGGATATTCGTCAACAATAGATGGCAATTGTTCAAGGCTATCACCATCAGGGAGTCGGGCGTCCATAACAATTAATGAAGGTTCGTTGCTGTGTAGATGTTTCTGTGCTGCAGACCAACTAGGCACCCCTGATGATTGATAGCCCGCTTTGGTTAATTGGCGTACTATTAATTGATTCAGAGTGGTGTCATCCTCAATCACAAGAATCGATTCACTCATTTTATTTCACCTAATGTTTTATCAGGGTCGGGTAGCAGTACGCGAAACGTACTACCGTCACCTTCTGAGCTATTGACTGAAATTTTACCATCATGGTTTTTAATGATTGTATGGGTGATGGAGAGACCTAATCCTGTCCCATGAGATCCATCAGCGCGGCGACTGAAAAAAGGATCGAAGATCTTCTTCAAGTCATTCTCTTTGATGCCAACCCCGCTATCACGAAAAACAATTTCTATCCCGATGTCGGTTCGTGCGGTACTTACCTTAAGCGTGCCGCCATTTGGCATGGCATGAAAGGCATTCTGTGCAAGATTGAGGGTGACCATACGCATTTCGCTGTCGATAGCGAGAATTCGCAACCCAGGCTGGTAGTTTTCAAAAATCTCGATTTTGTTGTTTTCAGCCTCCCAGTGTAGCAGGCTGATGGTGTCCCGAAGTACGCCTTGAATATCAAGCAATAACGGGGAGGAGTCTTGTGGTGCACCCAGTTTCAAAAGATGCTCTGTCACATTAATACAATTATCCACCTCTTTATCGAGTATCGCCAGGTAGCTGGATACTTCATCAGTCGGCATGTCGAGCTCTGCCAGTATTTGCAGCGAGGCATGTAAAGCTATGCGCACCGAAGTCAGAGGATTGTAAATTTCATGAGCGACACCGGTTGCCAAACGCCCAAGTTCAGAAAGTTTTTGCTCCTGCGAGTATTTGACGGACTTTTCCAAGTCACGGATAGATTCAACAATTAATTTCTCCATCTTACCGTTGATATAGCTCTTCATGGGTGCTGCATAGATTTCAACATCCATGCGACTGCCGTCTTGCCGGGTATGATGGTGCAGGGCCTTGACCGGTTTCCCGTGCTGAACTATTTCATGAACCGGACAGGTGATGAGTGTGGGTGGGCATGGCTCGGTTCGATTGTGGGAGTACTTGTAGCAGGCATCCAGGGCAGATTTGTCCGAAAGGCCGAGTTGCTCTTTATAACTCCTATTAACCAGTTGCACATTATATTTACTGTCAATGATTCTTACCCCATCGGGGATAGCGTCAACCAAGGACTGGAGGAATACTTCCTTTTCCTTCAGTTCACGGAGTTTATCCTGAAGATTGCCCGCCATCCGGTTAATGGTATGACCGAGTCGTGCCAACTCATCCTCTCCTTGCAATGTAACGCGTGTCTTTAATTCACCTTGACTCAATGCATCACTGGCATCTGACAGTGTAGAGATCGGTTTCAAGACATAGCGGCGAATAAACCACCAACCTCCGGTAATGTTAATTAGTACGATGATTGCACCGGATCCCATCAATACCAGGGTCGTTTGCCAGGCATGCTGACGTAATGAGGCTGCATCGTAATCCACGTATAGGATGCCGTTGATAGGATTTATATTGATCGGGCCGTGGCACTCTGTACAGGGTGCTTTGTTATGCACGGGGTTGATACTGCGTAGTACTTCATGTCCAGCATTGTCGATGATAAAACCTGCAGTGGCATCGTTATTATTTTTATTAAATACCAGCGTGTCACCGAGAAGAGTGGGTGAGTCTGCGAAACGTACTTCACCAGCCGGGTTAGTTATCATTACATTGACAATGTTCTGCTGCTGCCCCAATCCATGAACAATATGGCGGAGACCGTCGAGATCGCGTTTCAACATCGCATTTTCCAATGAAGTGCGTAACAGTTGATTAACCTGAGTGACCGCTTCGGTTCGTTCCCGGCCGATTTCCGATTTGTACATACCTAGGAAAAGCATCAGAAAGATGAGCGTACTCATCAGCAATCCAGCTGCAGTTGCAACCAGAAATCGACGATTTAATCGAGATGTCATCCAATGGAACATAATAGCCAGACTGAGTTCTTGCCAAGACTACATACCAGTTATAACCACCAACTACAGCGTCTAGTAGTAGATTCTAACCCTATCTGAGGGAATTTCTCTGACAAATTGTCAGGCCGTGAGTTTATGAGAATGTATGATAAAGCCGTTCTACCTATTTGATTCAAAATCAGTTTCCAAGACATCAGAAACATTGATCTGGTCACCCGTACAAATGAATTAACAGGTAGCCTGTTACTCTCCATTGATTGAGATACTTTGAAGTGGTGCAGGAAAATTCAATTATATAAAGAGTTATCGATTGTGATATCGAAAATGTCTTGAGGGTGACTTATAAAAAAAGTATAAATAACAATGAGATGGCGTGTTTGGTGCCATGCATATTCAATCCTTTGAGTGTCTTGTGGAGGGAGCCCATATGGATTTATTTGGCGAATCGATCCCTACCACAAAGGCCCAGTCTGGTGGAAATAAGTCTAACTTTCAGGGCTTGGAAATAGACGAACCAGCTTTCCATTCTCCTCATCGGTGATCAAGTAGATCAGCCCATCTGGACCTTGTCGCACATCGCGGATTCTCCCCAGTTCCTCACTCAAAAGACGCTCTTCATGGATAATGGTCTCTCCATCCAGCTCGAGTCTGACGAGTTGTTGGAATTTGAGTGATCCCACAAACAGATTGCCTTGCCAGCCTTTAAATCTGCCTCCTGTGTAAAAAGCCATTCCTGAGGGCGCAATGGAAGGCACCCAATAGTGAATGGGTTGCGTCATGCCTTTTTTATGTGTGCCTTCACCGATTTTCGTACCAGTAACGTAATTGACTCCATAGCTGATGATTGGCCAGCCATAATTCAAACCTGCATCGGGTACGTTGATTTCGTCACCACCCTGAGGGCCATGCTCATGGGTCCACACTTTGCCGGTCTGCGGATTGAGTGCCGCTCCCTGCATATTGCGATGACCGTAACTGTAGATCTCTGGTTTTACCCCACTTTTGCCGTTAAAAGGGTTGTCTTTTGGTACTCGACCATCATCATGTAGACGAATCAACGATCCGGCATGGTCATTCAAATCTTGTGCACGAGGCCGGTTGCCGCGATCCCCCAAGGTGATATAGAGATAACCCTGCCGGTCAAATACCAGACGTGAGCCGAAGTGTTGATGGGCCTTCGTTTTACGCTCCATTTGGAAGATGACTTCTACCTGATCCAGGTGGTGATTTTCGAGTCTGCCACGAGACACGGCAGTCCCAGCACGATCTCCATCCGATTCAGCATAGGAAAAGTAGACCCAGTGGTTGCTGTTGAAATCAGGGTGTATGACGACATCGAGGAGACCTCCCTGACCGTGCTGCCGAATGGGTGGAACGCCTGTTATCGGCGTAGGTTCGAGATTCCCCTTATTATCGATAAGACGCAGATTACCGCCCCGTTCACTGACTAATATCTCACCGTCGGGTAGAAAAGCGATTGACCAGGGGTGAGATAATCCAGTGGCAATAACCTGATAAGAGATAGCATGTTTCTCAGTCTGAATAACGGGTGATGCTGTCGCAGTAGATAGATGTTGAAGAAATGCAGCTAAAGCAATCATAATCAATGTAGGATTAGTCATCCGCTGAGCGCCATGGAAGGCTGAAAGCCGAGGCGGTTAGTCCCCGGCAGCCGTGAGGCGAGACTGTAGACCCGCCGTGCCTTGCGC
>JAHXHU010000244.1 GCA_025656375.1 Candidatus Thiodiazotropha sp. (ex Ustalcina ferruginea)
ATTAGGTGGAATCACCCCGATACAGAAGCTGGCTCAGACAGCTTAACAGTGACTACTTTTGAGTCCCATTATTAATGGGGAGATTACCGAAACAGGTTTCTCATAAAAGAAAAAAATCAATACGAAAGATGGCCGGGCACCGCTGCTCACGCAGATAAATTCGGGCCATTTTTCAAGGCACTGATTCAAGACCTCGTTAGCGGTAAGGTCACTTTCCTCTACTGAACGGCACGTTGAAATTCGGTACCTTTGCATCCGGAGCAGGGCGGGATATGGCCGGTTTTCTTGAAGTGCATCTCTTTGCCACACTGGATACAGAGCAAGCTTCCTGGCCCTGTTACTTCGCCCGTGTGATAGAGCGAGGATTTATTTGCACGTTGGGCCAGTTTTGCCAATTCCAGTTTGGTTTGATCAGCGACACTGGTGAACATCTCCAGCATGCGGTTTTCTACCTGTTGAACGTCAAAACGCCACCAGGCTGATAGTTGCTCCCCCGTCTCCAATAGATAGTTGGCCGCATCTTTCATGTCTCTTTCTACATATCCGGCCACCTTTTCCGCCTCTTCACGGCTAAGCTCTCCCAGTTCGATCAACTTTTCTCGGGCATCATCAAGGTACTCTTTCAGACCGGGTAGCGTGTTCTCCTTTGCGGATTCAGCAGCCTCATGCACCTCTTGCAGCATCTTGTCGTATGCGGCGGCTAACCTGTCTAAGGGGTCTTTGTGAGAGGTGTTTGTCATAGGATGCTCCCTGCGGCAATGATTGCCGTTTTGTTCTTGGTCTTCGTTAATGATGGATCAATTTTCTGGCTACGCCAAGGGTTAGCATGAAATGCAATTGAAGCAAAAAGGTTAATGATTGTGACATGTTGGGAGTAAATGGTATTTTCTGGAAGCCCGCAGAGAGGAGGGGGGTATAGGCCGTGAGCGTCTAGGGCTTGGTGCGGCACGGCCGGATCCTAGGGTGATTATCAGCTGGTCAGATTAGTCATCAGCGTTCAGCCAGCTTTTCAGCAGTAGAAGTACGCCGCCAGTCCCAAGCCCCACGCCTAGTGCAGTTGCCAGGGTGACAGGTAACAACCCACCGCTGCCGAAGACCAGTAAAAGGGAGCCACTCATGAGCATAGCGCTTCCGGAGATGGTGGTAACGGTGTTTCGATGGTTACTGTGCAGCTGCTCACGCAGGTTGTCGAGTTCATCAGATTTCCACTTTAGCTCAAGGCGGCCTGATGCTGCCTCATCGACAATTTTATTGAGCTTGTTGGGGAGGTCGGGTAGATGCTCGGCAAGTTCCGGCAGGTTCTTCTTGAGTTTGCCAATGAATGCGCGTCGGCCGATCTGTTCACTCATCCAGCGCTCGAGAAAGGGTTTTGCTGTCGTCCAAAGGTCCAGCTGGGGATAGAGCTGTCGCCCCAGCCCTTCGATGTTCAGTAGGGTCTTCTGCAACAGAACCAATTGTGGTTGTACTTCCATGTCAAAGCGTCTGGCGGTCTGGAATAGCCGTAACAGGAAATGGCCGAATGATATTTCACTGAGAGGTTTCTCGAAAATCGGTTCGCTGACGGTACGGATGGCTGATTCGAACTCCTCGATCCGAGTCTCTTTGGGCACCCACCCCGACTGGACATGGAGTTGTGCAACCCGCTTATAATCCCGATTGAAGAATGCCAGTAAGTTTTCAGCAAGATAGCGCTTATCCTCTTCTGTCAGGGTACCCATGATACCGAAATCAACGGCGACATAGCGGCCGTCGGGTTCAACAAAGATGTTACCCGGGTGCATGTCAGCATGAAAAAAATTGTACTTGAAAACCTGAGTGAAGAAGATTTCCACGCCGCGTTCACCCAGCAGTTTCATGCTGATGCCCTGTGCTCGCAAGGCATCTATGTCTCCTACCGGAGTGCCACTGATCCGCTCCATGACAAAAACGTTTTGTCGGGTAAGATCCCAGTAGACTTCAGGGACATAGAGTGCATCACTGTTGAGAAAGTTACGCCGTAGCTGGGAGGCGTTGGCTGCCTCGCGCATCAGGTCCAATTCATCAAAAATGGTCTTTTCATACTCTTGAACCACCTCGACGGGCCTGAGTCGGCGCCCCTCCTTCCAATATTTTTCAGCCAGCCGAGCGATGGTGTAGAGCAGATCCACGTCGCGCCGAATCGTCTTCTCAATATTCGGCCGCAGCACCTTTAGGACCACTTTTTTGCCGCTCTTTAGCTGTGCTGTGTGAACCTGGGCGATCGATGCAGAGGCAAGCGGCTTTTCGTCAAACGCCTCAAGCAGTTCATCAATGGGTTGTCCGTAGGATTTTTCGATGATGGCGCGGGCCTTGTTACCAGGAAAGGGGGGTACCCGGTCCTGTAGTTTTGCCAACTCCCTTGCCAGATCATCTGGTAGCAGGTCACGACGGGTTGAGAGAATCTGGCCAAATTTAACGAAGATAGGGCCGAGGTCTTCCAGGGACCGGCGAATGCGAACAGGATAGGCTGCGTGATCCTTGCGAAACCAGTACCAGGGAGAGAGATAGATCAGAAATCGAATCGGTCTGAATAGATGAGTGGCGAGGATAACCTCATCCAGTCCATGGCTAAGCAATACCAGGTTTATATGTATCAGCCTTAGCGCTTGTGAGGGATGAATCACGACCCTTTATCCTTATCAGCAAGCTGCTGTTTGAGTCTCTGGATACGGGCATCGAGTCTTTCAACATCGTCACGCAGTCGATCCACCCCACTTAAGTAAGGTCCCATTTCGTATCGTCCTGGCAAGAGTCTCAACTCTTCTTGCAGATACTCCTGAAGATTGCGTTCTGATGTATGACCCAGTGATTGTCCCCACGCCATGGTACCGTGTATCAGGTTGCCGACTTCATGGGCAACCAAGTCACCAGTGACTTTAGAGAGCTGCTCCTCCCAATCGATATCAAGTTCTGAGAGAAATGCGCCAAATTTGTGGGCCAGGGTGGTATCGCCTTCAACCTGAACAGAACCACTAAACAGTTGATCAGCACTGTGGTGATTACTGCGCATTCGTGCCAGGTCAAAGGGAGAGCCGCGCAAGGTACAGTCGGGTTCACCCTCGAATTCACTCAGTAACTGAATACCGTTTGGCTCTGGAATGAGGTAGAGGGAGGTCGCTAAACCAAGCAATTCCATTTTTATTACACGCCCATGCATGGGTGCGAGCTGTTTTGGGGACTCCGGATCGAGACGGATGGTCTGATTGAGCAGTTGCTCAAGGGTGGTGAATACAGCGGCGCTGATAGTCATACTAATCTGTCTCTATTCAACCTAAATCCAAGCTTACAATTTATAGCCCCGATGAATAGCTACAACACCCCCTGTGAGATTGAAATAGTCACAACGCTCAAAGCCAGCGTGCTCCATCATCCCTTTGAGGGTCTCCTGATCAGGGTGCATGCGGATCGACTCGGCCAAATAACGGTAGCTCTCTTCATCATGGGTTACCAGTTTGCCGATTTTCGGTAACAGATTGAATGAATAGAGGTCGTAAATCTTCTCAAGAGGTTTGGTCGGTTTGGAAAACTCCAGTATCAATAAGCGTCCACCCGGTTTGATGGTACGGAATATCGAATCCAATGCGAGTTGCTTGTCAGTGACATTGCGCAGACCGAACCCAATCGTGACACAGTTGAAGTGGTCTTCGGAGAAGGGCAGATATTGTGCATCTGCCTGAACATAGCGGACATTCCCCACACGTCCCTCGTTGACCATACGATCCCTGCCCTGGCTGAGCATGGCGGCATTGATATCGGAGAACACTACCAGGCCATCATTGTCGACCAAGCCACTGAAGCGGGCTGACAGATCGCCCGTACCGGCTGCCAGGTCCAATACCCGATCTCCTTTGCGAACACCTGACAGCTCGATAGCAGTCCGTTTCCACAGCCTGTGAACGCCGAATGACATCAAGTCGTTCATCAAGTCATATTTATTAGCAACAGAATCGAAGACTTCACGTACCCGTCCAGCCTTCTCGCCAGTGGGGATATCCTGATAGCCGAAATGTGTGGTTTTGTTGTCCTTCATGGGGTGATTACCTGTTGTATGGAAACCAAGCAGTTCGGTGTGAGTTGTTTATGCCGATGGTTCTTTCCGCTCATAGCCGGCTGTCTTCAACCGTTGCAGGTACTCCTGCCAGTTTCGGTCAAAGTTACGCCCGAGCTGATAGAGCGTATCCCAGGAGTAGATGCCGGTGTTGTGCTCATCATCGAAGTGCAGACATATGGCATAATTACCCACGGGATCGATATGGGCAATATTCACCTCTTCCTTGCCGACCTGCAAGACCTCTTGACCGGGGCCATGTCCCTGTACCTCTGCTGAAGGTGAGTAGACACGCAGATACTCTGCGGGATAGCTGAACTTGCTTCCATCGTCAAAGCTGATTTCCAGCACACGGGACTGCTTATGCAAATGGATCTCTGTCGGATTGGGATGTGACATGGCTTACTCTCGTTACTCACTGTTAGTGACCAAACCCGTCATTCTACCCTCCCAGGGGGGAGATAAACCCGGTTGCTTGGGTGTGATCTGGTGCTTAAAGAATGTACTGACTCAGGTCTTCGTCCGCAGCCAGCTGTGAAAGCTGACTGTTTACATACTCTTCATCGATAATGATGGTTTTACCGGTATGCTCTGAGGCCATGAATGAGACTGTCTCAAGGAGACGTTCCATCACTGTATGGAGGCGTCGTGCACCAATATTCTCTGTGGTTTCATTAACTTGCCAGGCGGTCTCAGCGATTCGGCGAATACCTCCTTCAGTGAAGTTAAGCTGAACGTTTTCGGTCTCCAGCAGGGCCTGGTATTGCTCAGTGAGCGAGGCATCCGGCTCTGTGAGGATGCGAGTGAAGTCATCGGTGGTCAATGCCGAGAGTTCTACCCGGATCGGCAGCCGACCCTGCAGTTCGGGGATCAGGTCGGACGGTTTGGCGAGATGGAAGGCACCGGAGGCGATAAAAAGAATGTGATCGGTCTTTACCATACCGTGCTTGGTGGAGACCGTGCATCCCTCCACCAGTGGCAGCAGGTCGCGCTGTACCCCCTCACGGGAGACATCGGCACCACTGCTCTCTGTGCGGCTGGTTACCTTGTCCAGTTCATCGATAAAGACAATGCCATGTTGTTCCACCATCTCCAGGGCACGTAGTTTTAGGTCTTCCTCATTGATTCGCTTAGAGGCCTCTTCATCACTTAAAACCTTGTAGGCGTCCTTGATGCGCAGTTTACGTCGACGTGTACGTCCACTGCCCAGATTTTGGAACATGCCCTGCAATTGGCTGGTCATCTCCTCCATTCCCGGGGGGGCCATGATCTCAACCCCTACCGGGGTGGAGTTGACCTCGATCTCGATCTCCTTGTCATCCAGTCCGCCATTACGCAGCTTGTCACGAAATTTTTCACGGGTAGCATTGGAGACTCCGGTGTTTGTCTCGCTCTCTTCCCATCCGGATGGCTTGGGTGTGGGTAGCAGGGCATCAAGAATGCGCTCCTCAGCGGCCTGACTGGCATCAGCTGCAACCTTTTCCATCTCCCCTTCGCGCACCATTTTTACAGCTGAATCAGCCAGTTCGCGAATGATCGAGTCTACTTCCCGTCCAACATAACCGACTTCGGTGAACTTGGTCGCTTCTACCTTCAGAAATGGGGCGTGAGCCAGTTTTGCCAGGCGGCGGGCTATTTCGGTCTTGCCAACACCTGTCGGGCCAATCATCAGGATATTTTTTGGGGTGATCTCGTTACGCAGGATTTCCGGTACTTGTGATCGACGCCAGCGATTACGCAGCGCGATGGCCACAGCGCGTTTGGCATCTGTCTGGCCGATGATATGTTTATCCAGTTCAGCAACGATTTGTTGAGGGGTAATTTCCGACATCAATGGTTATCCGCAATGTGTTTACAGGCGCTTGGGCCTAGGAGCCTGTCAGACTTAGGATGAATCTACTGCGGAAAAACCATTTTGGCCAGATTCCCCGATTAAATTCGTTAAATAGGCTCACTATTATTCGCCTCATTAATCGATAAATCTGACTCAAAATGGTTTTCCCTCGCTACGATCACCTAAGTCCGACAGACTCCTAGGTTTCGCTGTCCAATTCTTCAAGCACGATATTGTGATTGGTGTAGATGCAGATATCAGCGGCAATGCCGAGACCCTTCTCTACAATATCGCGAGCACCGAGATCGGTATTTTCCAGCAGGGAGCGGGCAGCCGCCTGAGCAAAACTGCCGCCGGATCCGATAGCCATCAGATTATGTTCAGGTTCGATCACATCACCGGTACCGGAGATGATCAGTGAGGTCTGAGCATCTGCAACGCAGAGCAGTGCTTCAAGTCGACGCAGGGCGCGGTCTGTACGCCAATCCTTGGCCATTTCTACTGCCGCACGGGTCAGTTGGCCCTGGTGCTTTTCCAACTTACCCTCGAATCGCTCAAATAGGGTAAAGGCATCGGCAGTGTCACCGGCTAATCCGGCGATGAACTTGCTCTTGTAGAG